>JANMKJ010000512.1:0-5742 GCA_031371945.1 Rhodobiaceae bacterium | reverse complement strand
TTCGAAAGCACGGTTGATCCCGGCACGACTGAAGACAAGTGCCTTCCCGTCATCGAGTGTGTGTCTGGCATGAAGCAGGCCGTCGATTTTCATTTGGGTTACTCACCCGAACGCATCAATCCGGGAGATCCGGCACGCAAGTTGACCGACATCAAGAAAATCGTGGCAGGCTGCAGCGCAGCGGCAACAGATTTCCTTGAAGCCCTATACTCACGCGTTGTGAGTGCAGGCTTGTTCAAAGCCTCATCCATTCGTGTGGCAGAAGCGGCAAAGATTCTCGAAAACACCCAGCGCGATGTCAACATAGCTCTCATGAACCAGATGATGACCCTGTTTGATAAAATGGGCATCCGTTCCAGCGATGTGATTGCAGCGGCCGGCTCAAAATGGAATTTTCATCACTATCGGCCAGGTCTCGTTGGCGGCCATTGCATCGCCGTCGACCCTTATTTCCTCGTGGATGCTGGCCGTCGCCATGGCCTTCCCATGGAGCTGGTGGATGCAGCCCGTGCTGTAAATGAAAAAACACCGCTCTTCATCGTCGAAAAACTCGAGCAGCTTCTGGCTGAAAGAGTGAAGAAATTGAACAAGGCGCGGGTTCTCGTGCTCGGCCGCAGTTTCAAGGAAGATTGCCCGGACACGCGCAATTCAAAGGCTTTCATCATGATGGATGCACTGTGGAGCCGCGGTGCTGAGGTGTTCAACTTTGATCCCGTAGCTTTTGATGATCACTTTGAAGGTGGACGCGGCACAAAATTCATCGATGATCCGTTCGCCCATGGCGAATTCGACGCGATCATCGTGACGCTGTCCCATTCAGTTTTCCGTGAACAGTTTGACGCAAAGTCCCTGTCTTCCATTTGCAAAAAAGGGGGTCCGTTGATCGACATGCGCGGCAATTTCGAGTCTCAGGAAACCTGCGACTGGTTCACCTACTGGCGTCCCTAAGCCAAATCAGAACTTGCCCACGGCGTTTAAGAACACGCCGTGATCGTCATAGGTGAGATCCCGCAAGTCATCCGAGAAGCTGCCGAAGTTGTAGCCCAATCCCACCTTGAAGTTGTCGCTGATGCCATAGTAGACGGCGGTGAGTACACCAAGGTCGGTTGAGTCTGTATCCGGGTTCCACATCAGCCTGCCTTCAATCAAGGCATCCCACTTGTTGGTGATGTTAAAGTCGGCGCGGATGATGCCGAGATGGGTGGACGATGTCTGCCAGCCACCGATTCCGCTGCGGTCCCTCGTTTCACCGAACCGCACACCGTATTTCGCCCCGACCGTTACGATCTTGTTGAGGTCATAGGAGATATCCGCGGATAGAATATTGCTGATCTGGGACGGCCCCTTGGTTGTGCCGTTGACCGTAACCTGGTCGGCGCCCGGAAGATCGTAGAGGAATGTGTACTTGAGCAGTGCATTCAAACGGTCGGTTTCAACCGGGCGGTAGGCATAACCGAGGGATGCTTCAGCATACTTTCCGTCAAGCGTATCAGTCGAAGCATTTGAGATTACGCCGTTAACACTGGCCAACAGACGCCAGTCAACGGAGGTCTGGGCGGTAAGACCCGCGCTGAACAGGAAGGTTTCGCGGTCACGCGTACCATCACTTGAATCTTCCAGGCGAGCCTCTCCCTTAACGTGGCCATCGAGGCCGCCGTCGCCATGGTAAGCAGCCGATGCCGATGCGGCTATGCGGTTGAAGTCACTGTTCTTGAGTCCTGTCGAGGAATTGATCGTATCATCGGTAACGTCACCCACTTCCAGCGCGGCCCCCACTTCCCACGCGGCGGACGGCGTGTAAGTCACGCCATAGGTTTGGGCGAGTGACTGGCGTTCGCCAAAAACATCGTAGTTCTCCTCCGCAAAGGCGGAAAACTGTTCATTGAAACGATGCCTTGCACCCGAAACGATGACGCCCAGGTCCTGCCCGTCCAGGATGTTTTCAACCGACCGCTCAGGATCGAGCCTATAGCCCACATAATAATGGTCATCCGCCGTGGGGTGATAGTCCACTCCGGCCTTCGCACCCAGCCCCGATGTACCTTCCGATATCTCTGCTGAAACGCTTACCTTTTCAGTGAGCGGCAATTCACCGCCCACGCCGATGCGGTCGTTGATTTTACGCGAACCCGAATGGGACACTGTGCCCTGGGCCAGCACATAGGCCGAAGCGCCCTCGTCCCACGTGTATGTAAGCACACCACCAGCATCAATGCGCTTGCCTTGGTCAGAGCCAACACCCCCTGCACCATACCTTGCTGTATACTTCATGCCTGGCGTCACGGTTACGCGTTCACCAAGGCTTGCTGTCACATCGGCATTCAGTTCCTGGTCTACGGCCCCGTCATTGGATTTCAAGTCCTCGTAGCGCACATGGGCGTTGCTGCTTTCACCCAGTTTCACCCGGCCATCGGCACCCCAGATGCGTTTCGTAACCGTAACCTGCTCATCCAGCGATGAGAAACCACCCTGTTTGCGTTCGAAGAAAGCGCCCACGTCGCCCCCCAGGCGTCCACCACTGATGTCCTCAAGACCCAACTGTCCCCGCACCCGATAGGCCGTTGCCGCATGTCCCGACGCACCAGAAGTTGGAATGTCGGAAATTGTCAGCCCCCCATCGGCTGATGAAGAATTGCCAAAGCCCGGCCCTTTCGACTGGGCCACCTCACCTTCAACGAATGTTCGGTCGGAATGTCGAACCTGAACATCCGCACCATACAGCTTCTGGTCGGCAGCCCCGGTTTTTTCCTGGGCTCCGGTGACGCCTAAGCGAAGCTTGTCTGCCAGCCACTGTTGCGCCCGCCCGCCGAAGGCAAAACCTTTCACATCGCCAGTTGTCGGGCTGAACTCATAGTTGACGATCAGGAACTGGTTTGCGCCCCCCAATGCATCATCGCGAACCACGTCACCCGCCGCTGTTGTGGAACCCAGAGGAGTTTTGAGAATGATCAAGCCCTGCACATAGTCAATGTCATAGTCGGTGCCCAAGCGTAGGGAACGCCGCGAAATGATTTGGCCCGTCACATTGTCGCGAACTTCAACGGTGACAGTTTCCGACCCTGAAGTTATATCCTGATGCTTGAGGAAATAGGCCGACCCGCCGGTGCCTTTCAGCACGTCACGCTGTGGCAGGGTACCAGGCTGTTCCGCATAGAGGTTGACCTCGGACTGCCGTTCGCCAAATTCCGTTGACTGCTCCGAACGGTAAACCGCACTCGCACCATACAGGGCCCGCTCATTGCGCAGGAACTGCGTGCCCGTAATACGGGTTTTGAAATTGCCCCACATGATGCGGCTGTCACCACGCTCCAGCCGGATATAGAACTTGCCACGTGTTGGCGCATCCTCAACCGTAGTCGAATCATCACCGTAAACTGGATAGTAATCATCCGGGTCAATGCGGCTCAGGAATTGTTTGGGATCCTTGGCATCAAGTCCCTTAAGGATATCCTGGATTTTCCCTTCGCCCGTATCGGCGGCTGCAGTCAGCAAATACCGGCCCTGGATCTTACCCTTTACATAAAAGGCGAGGCGACCTTTGGTATAGACGTTGTCAAATTCACCAGGTTTTACGTCCTCAATATGGTTGGAGCCAAACCGCGTGCCGACCGTCAAGTCGGCCAAGGCCACATAGAACCATTCGCTGGACGGAATATTGATCTTGCGACTGAAATCCAGCCCCTTGCCCGCGTTGCTGCCTGTTGCATCAACCACTGATACCGCAACATCGTGGTCACCCGGCGGCAGAATGCGCTGCACCACAAAGGCATGGTCACCATCAACCGGAATGCTGTCACCCAGAACCACGACGTCATGTCCAGGCGGCACGTTCTTGCCATTCACCGTTACGGCACCCCCATAGACCGGGATATTGCGGAAAGCCGTACGGTCCTCGCCATAGCCCGGTGCCACCGCTTCGTCGGCCGGATCATGAATGATTATATCCGCTGCACTCCGCGCCAGTGACAACGGCTTGGTCTCGTCGAACCTGCCCTTGTCATCGACAACCCGAAGCACATAGAACAACTCGGCTGGACCTTCGGCTGGCATCACCCAGGAAGCGTTACCCTGGGGCTGAACTTTTACAGTGTACAGCGGTTCACCACCGGGACTGTCGTTCTTGGCGAATATCCTGATCTCCGACTTCGCAATCCAAGCCGGGTAATTGGAACTGGCCAGGAAGTCTACATTTTCCCCAGCCTTGTACGACCGTCTGGCGGGCCATGTCGAAACATTGAGCGCCGGAACTACGCCCAAACCATCATACTTCACATCAATGTCAATTTCACCCTGCACAGCGGCATCATCGTGCTGCGATGTTCCATAAACCGTTTGTCCATCAACGCTAATTGAAATGGGGGACTGAACCTCCTCAGACAGCGCAACCGCAGCACCTTGCAAGATACCGGCAGTCAAAACGCTGGCGAAAAGAGTGGAGCGCAACATGGCAACGTTCATGTCGGTCAGGAATGACAAACTGTCCTTGCGATCCGTGCTCGCAGTTTGGGGAATTGGATTATTTTTCTTGGCGATCATGGGCTCCCCTCTCACTTCGAACCAACGACGCGGGTTTCAATTTGCAGGTCGTAACGGCCGGATTCTGCTGCCCATCTCTCGGCGATGAGCTTGGACACAGCAGCAGCACGGTCGGAAGCAAGTTTGCTCCCGCTGGTTTTCGCGAAGTAGGTGAGCTTCAGGGTCGAGTCTTCCTTTTCGAGGACACCGATGAGTTGATTGATGGCGCTTTGCCATTGTGGCTTGAGTTCAACGGAGCCTGACACGAACGCTTCGTTGGTCATGTCGAATTTCACCTGCCGTATGGTTGCGGCACCAAAGTTCATTTTCATCATTTTGCCGCGCGTGAGCCGCACCATGGCCGGATTTTCCGTGGTCAAGTGGTAGCCGGTGGGCAGCGTGCGCGTGTCAAGCTTGAGGATGAAGTTGGAGCCGATGTCACTGTCCGGAATGTCCGCACAAGCCACATGGAACAGCCCGGATTTGTCAGTTGTGATCAGCACGCCTTTGACAGTTGCCAATCGCACTCCAGCAAGACCGGGCTCACCCTTGTCCTGATAACCGTCCCGGTTCTTGTCATCGAATACACGGCCTATGAGGTCACTGCAGTCAAATACATGCTCGGCCACAATTGTAACCGTCGCCCTGGCAGTTTCCACCAAAAGGTCAGTGAGCGGGTTGTGGAGTTCCGCCATGTTGACGTGCGGGCCGGTTGTGACAGCTGCATTTGAAATCAGTGTGAGTTCCAGCTTCACGTGGGCTGCCCCATCCACCAGCAAACCGTTGAATGTGAGGGTTTGACCAATAATGACGGGCACAACTGGCACACCATTCGAAATGGCAGAACCATTCACGTAGTTGAATCCCGGCGGCATGATGTCGACAATGCGAACCGGGTTGAAGCTCAAGTCGTTTGCTTCAATGACGAACGGCACACGTTCACCACGGCGCGCTTCCTTGACCAGTGCTGTCTTGGTGAAGGCGGATGTCGTCGAAATCACGGGGTCGATGGCAATATGATTGTTGACCACATTTCCATCGCCGTTCTCCAACAGGAAACTGCTGAAATACACTCCCGGCGCGGGCGCTACAGGCGGTGCGGCACTTGGTGAAACCTGGCAGGCACCGCCAAGGCTTGGATCTATCGTGCAGGCCGTTGCTTCCAGAGATCCGGCCTGTGGAGGCATTACGACCGAGAACCCGGGCAGGTACACGGGCGGATTGGAG
>JANMKJ010000504.1:0-6672 GCA_031371945.1 Rhodobiaceae bacterium | reverse complement strand
AGACGGGTCCACCTTTACGGCAGTCGTTGTTTTCCAATGGGAATAGACAACAACTGCCACAAGCACAATCGCGGCACCCACGATGCGCCGATGAAGGCGATGCTTGACAGGCTTCCCACGGCAGCCAGCAACCAGCCACGCCACCCCAAATATTCACTGAAACTCTTGTGTTCGCCTCGTCGCTTGAAATACAGGTAGACGCCGATAATCGCCGCGCCAAACAGCCCCCGCCAGGTGAGAATGGTCCAGGCATCCGCCGTGATGATTTTGGTGAATATGCCGGAGAGGCCAAACAGCACCGTCGAAAGCATGACCAACGTGAGACCAAGCTTTGCCTGGCGAGCCGCTGCACCGTTTTCCATCCCAATCGCCCCCGATTTCAATCCAAAGTCGCGAATGGCCTGGGCTTTGTCAATGGCCTAATCCGGCAAGCACTCCCGGTGTCCCAGACTCCTGAGGGCTTCAACAATCGCATTGAAGCCTCTTTTGGCGGGTTCGCTCACGTGCCTGGCGCGCATGTAGGAGTGGGTGAGGGCTGGTTCTTCGCGCAGGGTGACAGGAATTCGCGCGGCTTTCAGTTTTTCGGCAAAGATTGCGCCGTCATCACGCAAGGGATCGTGGGAAGCTATGGCGATGAAGGCGGGCGGCAGGCCTTCCACATTTTCCGCAGCATTGGGATTGGCTTTGGGGTCTGACCAGTTGGGATTTCCTTCCGGCCCCAAGAAGCATGAGAGATAGAACATCATTTCCGGCCGGGTGAGGCAGGGGGCATTGGCGTTGCGGATATAGGACGGTGTATCGACGTCAGTGCCAAGCACCGGATAGATCAGCACCTGGCCTATGAGTTGGGGTGCACCATAGTCACGCAACGCCAGGCACAGGCCAACGGTCATCTGCCCACCGGCACTGTCGCCCGCTCCCACGATGCGTTCTGGGTCAATGCCAAAGGCACGGCTTGCGCTGCGCATCCACAGCAGCACTTTCAACGAGTCTTCGAGCTGGGCGGGATGGGGATGTTCGGGGGCGAGGCGATAATCCACCAGGACCACGACAACGTCGGCACCATCCGCCATTTCGGCGCACATGTCATCGTGGGTTTCGCAGGAACCCAAAACCCAGCCTCCGCCATGGAAGTAAATGACGGCGGGCTTTTGTGCTTCACCCGGCGGGCGGAAGACGCGGACATGCACACTGTCCACATCAATATCCTCCACCAGCAACCGCTCCGGCCGGGGTGAGCGGAAGAGTTTGCACACCTCGTCCCAGCCTTTTCGCTGTTCGGGCAAGGGCCAATCAGCACTTTCGGGTGGCGAAAGTTTTGAGAGTTCCTTGTAGAAGGTGAGCATGCCTTCATCAATGTTTTGCAGTGTCATGATGTTTTGAGACTTGCACACCTCGTCATGAAAAGTCTATTTGCAATTATGGTATGGCCATGGACCACGAAACAATCTGAATTGCCGCCGGAGCTGGAATCGAATTCGGCGCGGGTTGATGGCGTGGATCTTATTGTTGCGGCCTTGCCGGATCCGGTCCTGGTCCTTGATGCGGATGGCATCATCATCAAAGCCAACGACCATGCGGGCGAGATGATGGAAATGGCCGTGCCCGGCCAGCATATCTCGCAGGCGATACGTGCACCTTCGGTCCTGGAGGCCATCGCGCGGCGGGAAACGACCACGGTCGACTATGAGGTGCGCGGATCCCGGGCCCAGCACTTTGAAGTTTATATTTCTCCCATTGCCATTGCCCAGGGCGAAGGTGCAGCACTGTTGCTGGTGCTCAAGGATTTGACGCGCGAACAGCAGATCGAGCGCATGCGTTCGGATTTTGTGGCCAATGCCAGCCATGAGCTGCGCACGCCGCTTGCCTCGCTTTCGGGATTCATTGAAACCCTGCAGGGGGCGGCGCGCAGTGACGAGAGGGCCCGCGACAGGTTCCTCGACCTGATGCGGGGGCAGGCCGAGCGCATGAAGCGGCTCATTGACGATCTGCTTTCACTCTCACGCATCGAGATGAACGCGCATTTGCGGCCTTCCTCGCAAATCGACCTTGCGCAGGTGGCGCGACATGTCTGCGACTCGATTGCAAGCATGGCGGCACTGGAAAAAATCACGCTCACGGTCAATTTGCGTGAACCCCTGATGGCGATAGGTGAGTGGGATGAACTGGTGCAGGTGGTTCTCAACCTGGTGGAAAATGCCATCAAATATTCCGAGCCTGGAAAAACCGTCGAAATCGAGGGTTCACGCGAGGGCGGCAAGGCAAGCCTCACAGTTGTTGACCATGGGCGCGGCATTGCCGAAGAGCATATCCCACGGCTTACGGAACGGTTTTACCGCATCAACGTGCAGGAAAGCCGGTCGCGCGGCGGCACGGGCCTGGGGCTTGCCATCGTCAAGCACATCCTGATGCGCCACCGGGGACGCCTGGCTGTCACGTCTACCCCGGGTTTGGGCAGCCGCTTCACGATTGAACTTCCGGCCTATTAAATTTCATTCTTTTCAATTACTTAGATTGTCATAAATATGTGACGAAAGCGTTGCATAAGCATCATGAATGGTTTCTAGGTTCCGGCCTGTTCTTTCAGATGGAGATAATGACATGAAGAAAATTGTTTTAGCCGTCAGTGCACTAGCACTGTTTGCCGGCCCTGCCCTTGCCCGTGACCAAATCCGCATCGTTGGCTCGTCAACGGTTTATCCATTCACCACAACCGTTGCCGAAAACTTCGGAAAAACCTCGGGCATGAAGACCCCCGTGGTTGAATCAACCGGCACCGGTGGTGGCATGAAACTGTTCTGCGCTGGCGTTGGCGAGGACAGCCCGGATTTCACCAATGCTTCACGCCGCATCAAGAAGAGCGAATTTGAAGATTGTGCCAAGAATGGCGTCACTGACATCGTAGAAATTGAAATCGGCTTTGATGGCCTGGCTCTGGCCTCCTCCAAGGATGCAAAGCCAATCAAGCTCACCAAGCAGCAGATATTCCAGGCACTTGCCAAGCAGGTTCCTGACAAGGATGGCAAGCTGATCGACAACCCCTACAAGATGTGGAACGAAATCGACGCTTCGCTTCCTGCCACCAAGATTGAAGTTCTTGGTCCTCCTCCCACCTCCGGCACGCGCGATTCATTTGCAGAACTGGCTTTGGAAGCCGGTGCAGCGAAGTTTGAATCGCTTGCCGCCCTCAAGAAATCAGATGTGAAGGCATTTGACGTGGTTTGGAAATCCGTCCGTGAAGATGGTGGCTATGTCGAAGCCGGCGAAAACGACAATCTCATCGTGCAAAAGTTGCAGGCCAATCCGGCAGCCCTTGGCGTGTTCGGCTATTCCTTCCTTGAGGAAAATGCCAGCACCATCCAGGGTGCCGAGGTTGACGGCGTAGCACCTACCTACGAGACAATCTCCACTGGCGATTACAAGCTGGCCCGCCCGCTGTTCATCTATGTCAAGAAGCAACATGTGGGCGTAGTTCCAGGCGTTGCCGAATTTGTCGCTGAGTATGTGTCTGAAAAGGCCATTGGCGCCGACGGCTATCTTGCCGACAAGGGTTTGGTTGCCTTGCCGGCAGCCGAGGCCGAGAAGTCACGGGCCGTCGCAACGGCCATGAAAACACTTACTGTTGACGGTCTTAAGTAAGCAAGACCCCAAGGGTTGAATGGGGTGGTGTTGCGGATGTACCAACCCGCCCCATTCAACAGTATTTTCTAATTCGTCCACAAGAGACGAAAGCAGGGATTGGCCGACGATGACCACTTGGACACTACTGATCATCAGTGTTTTGACCCTTGCAGGGTTTTTCCTGGGTCGGGCACGGGCTGTCAGCCTTTCACGCGCCGGTAGCGAAAATCTCCATTCCATGCCGCCCTACCACGGCCTGCTGCTGGCCGCGATGGGACTGGCCGCCGCCGCCATTGCAACATTTGTCATTTCGTTGACCAGTGCACGCGACACGTTGCTGATGCCTGCCGCTGCTGCGGTCCTGGGCACGGCGGCGATTGCCGTCACCTATCCCCGCATTACCGCCCCGTTCCGTGCCCGCAACAGGTTTGAAAGCCTCGTCAAGATCGTGCTGATTGCGTGCTCCGGTGTTGCCATCCTCACCACAATCGGCATCGTGCTTTCAGTACTGCTCGAAACAGTGGCTTTCTTCCGCGAAGTTTCACCCTTTGAATTCCTGTTTGGCACGCACTGGGCGCCAACATCGTCACCGCCCTCATTCGGATTCATTCCGCTGCTTGTCGGCACCCTTCTCATAACCTTCATTGCAATCCTGGTGGCCGGGCCACTTGGCCTGTTGTCCGCAATCTACATGGCGGAGTATGCCAGCCGCCAGGTACGGGGTGTGCTGAAGCCCCTGCTTGAAATACTGGCGGGCGTGCCGACTGTGGTTCTCGGCTTTTTTGCAGCCCTGACCGTGGCACCGCTTATTCGCAATACGGGCGAAGGATTTGGATTGGTCGTTGCCTCGGAATCAGCGCTGGCTGCAGGCCTGGTCATGGGAATGATGATCGTGCCGCTGATCTCTTCCCTTTCCGACGACATCATCAATGCGGTGCCGCAAACCTTGCGCGATGGGTCCTATGCCATGGGGGCCACGAAATCCGAAACCATCAAGCGCGTGGTCTTGCCTGCGGCCCTTCCCGGTATTGTATCGGCCTTCATGCTGGCCATTTCACGGGCCATTGGCGAGACGATGATTGTGGTGATGGCGGCGGGCCTTGCGGCCAACCTGAGTTTCAATCCGCTCACCGCTGTCACCACCATTACCGTTCAGATCGCAACCCTTCTCGTGGGTGACCAGGAGTTTGATTCCGCCAAGACGTTGTCCGCCTTCGCGCTGGGCTTCGTGCTGTTCTGCTTCACCCTGGCTCTCAACTACGTCGCACTTCGCACCGTGCAGAAATACCGTGAGCAATATGATTGATCCCTTTACCGCCAAGCGTTACCGCAGCGAGCGGCTGTTTCGCGCCTATGGAGCCGCGGCCCTGGCCATTTCCGTGGCATTCCTGGTTTACCTCGTCGTCGACATCGGCATCAAGGCCTGGCCCAGCTTCTTTGAGAATACGGTGGCACTTGAGGCCACGCTTGACCCTGCCAAAATTGACAAGGCCAATATTGCCCAAGGCGATTTCACCGGCGTCATGAAAGACGCCATCAAAGCCCAGTTTCCTGAAATAACGGCACGCGGTGAATTGAAAAAGGTCACAGGCCTGCTCTCAAGTGGTGCTGGCGATGATCTGCGGGAATTTGTGTTGGCCAATCCTGCCCTCGTTGGCACAACGGTCAAGATCGATGCGTTGCTCGGGGATTCCGCTGACCTGTTCATCAAGGGCAATGTCGAAGGCAGCAGCCTGGATGAGCAGGAACAGGGATTTCTCTCATCATTGCGTGACAAGGGGCTGATCAGGCAGCATTTCGCCACGCGTTTTTTCACCGCTGGCGATTCACGCGAAGCTGAGCTTTCCGGCTTGCGCGGTGCCATTGTGGGGTCGCTCCTCACCGTCCTGATGACCCTGTCACTCAGCTTGCCGTTGGGCATAGCGGCTGCGGTCTACCTTGAGGAATTCGCGCCAAAGAACCGCTGGACCGAGCTCATTGAGGTGAACATCAACAATCTGGCTGCCGTTCCATCCATTATCTTCGGGCTTCTGGGACTTGCGGTGTTCATCAATTTCATGGGCTTGCCACGTTCAGCCCCACTGGTGGGCGGCCTGGTGTTGGCCCTGCTGGTCCTGCCCACCATCATCATTGCCTCACGGGCCGCGTTCAACGCGGTTCCACCTTCAATCAAGGAAGCAGCGCTGGGCGTTGGCGCTTCGCACCAGCAGGCCGTGTTCCATCATATCTTGCCATTGGCAATGCCAGGCATTCTCACTGGCACCATTCTGGGCGTGGCGCGCGCCCTGGGTGAAACGGCGCCGCTGCTGATGATCGGCATGGTCGCCTTCATCGTCGACGTGCCCAAGGGCTTTACGGAAGCTGCCACGGTACTGCCGGTGCAAATCTACCTGTGGTCGGACCTGCCTGAGGTGGCGTTCCAGTCACGCACGGCGGCAGCGATCATCGTGCTGCTGGTCATACTTTTCTGTTTCAATGCAATCGCAATCTATCTTCGCAAGCGCTACGAGCGCCGCTGGTAAGGGAAAACACCATGGACGCCTCCACCAAAAAGATTAAAAACATTCTCGGACCGCGCATCCTCAACCAGCGCGATGTCAAGATCGTTGCCCAGGACGTGAATGTCTATTACGGCGAAAAGCACGCCATCAAGCATCTCTCCATTGATATTCCGGACCGGGCGGTCTCGGCGTTCATCGGACCATCGGGATGCGGGAAATCCACCTTCCTGCGTTCGATCAACCGCATGAATGACACCATACCGGGGTGCCGGGTGACCGGCGACATCCTGGTGGACGGCAAGGATATCTATGACCGCAGCCTCGACGTTGTGCAGCTGCGCGCCAAGGTGGGCATGGTATTCCAGAAGCCAAATCCGTTTCCCAAATCGATTTTCGAGAATGTGGCCTATGGTCCGCGCATACACGGCATTGCCAAATCAAAAACCGATCTTGAAGAGATCGTGGTGAACAGCCTCAAGAAGGCAAGCCTGTTTGAAGAAGTGAAAGACCGCCTCGATCATCCGGGAACCGGGCTGTCGGGCGGCCAGCA
>JANMKJ010000438.1:0-9506 GCA_031371945.1 Rhodobiaceae bacterium | reverse complement strand
ATTGATGGGAAGGCCATGTCGCCTGCCACACTGTTCACCAGGCTCAACGAGCTTGGCCATGACAACGGCATTGGCCGGCTTGACCTTGTCGAAAACCGTTTTGTCGGCATGAAGTCGCGCGGTGTCTATGAAACACCCGGGGGGACAATCCTGAGTGTTGCGCACCGGGCGATGGAAAGCCTGACGCTTGACCGGGAAGCCGCCCACCTCAAGGACAGTTTCATGCCGCGCTATGCGGAACTCGTCTATTACGGCTTCTGGTATTCGCCCGAGCGTGAAATGCTGCAGGCGATGGTCGACAAGTCCCAGGAGCACGTCGAAGGCACGGTCCGCCTCAAGCTCTACAAGGGCAACACCATCGTAGTGGGGCGGAAATCGGTGAAGTCGCTCTACAAGGATGCGCTCGTTACCTTTGAAGATGACCGCGGCGCCTATGACCAGAAGGATGCGGCAGGCTTCATCCGCCTCAACGCGTTGCGCCTGCGTACACTTGCTGCAAGGAAGCGCAACAGCTAGGCCAATTCAATTGTCTATTGTGTTTTATGGCCAAATCAGAAATGATTGGAGGGCATTTTGGGAGGGCAAAAATGTCGACATTGGCTGAGACATTGCGTGGCAGGGCTCTGTACCTGGATGGAAACCTGAGCTTCGCGAACGGCTGTGTCCGAAGGGTTTTTACATCGATATTCAGCTGGTCAAAACCCGTCAAGACTGCAGCGGTGCGCCACGCTCCGCGAGAGTTTCACGACTATCTCGACGGTTATTTCAATTCATTTGATTTCTATCCGGTCTGCACGCGTCAGGCGTTTGTGCGCAATGATGCCTATGCACTCTGGCTGGATTTCATGAAAGTAGCGGGTGACTTTTCCAAGGCTTCCGAGCGGCTGGTGAATTCGCCTGAACAATTTTTGAAATTGGGGGCAATTTCCGGTGAAAAACTCGAAAAGCTTAAAAGGCAAGCAGCCAGGCAAAGCGTCCGGCGCGCCGTTGCTGAGGCAAAAGACAAAGACTGACGCCGATCAACCCGTGTCTTCCGACATGCTGGACATCATTCCGCCGGATATCCGGGCGGTTTTCGAGCAAATGGGCAAGCCTGTCAGCAGTGAAGTGTTGCTCTCGATGGCGATGTATCGCGGACCCTATATGCCGGCCGCAATGGCGGCAGAATACGAACGATTTTTTCCCGGATGGGGAACCCGCATGCTCGAGCTGGCGGAAAAGCAGATAGGCCACCGTCAGGAGCTGGAGGCCATTCAGGTCCAGCGGTTGGAAAACCGCATGGATTTTGGCCAGCGATTTGGATTTGGCATTGCCGGGCTGTGCATATTTGCGGCGATGGTGGTGCTGACGACCGCGCCGCCAAGCTGGTACTCGTCGCTTGCGGCGCTGGGACTGGTCGTCGTGGGTGTTGGGGGACCAACCGTTGCCCGGATCATTGCCACCAGCCTCGACTGGTCAAAGGAAGCTCCGGGTGGCGAGAAGACCTAGGCTGCCAACGCTTTCAGTTCCGTGAGGATGGCTGCACCCATGGCCCTGGTGGTCACGGTTTTTTCGTCCTTGGCGGCGATGTCCTTGGTGCGCAGGCCCTTGGCGAGCACGCTGGCAATGGCCGTATCAATATTATCGGCCCAGTCGCCAAGCCCCAGCGAATAGCGCAGGCACATGCCGAAGCTTGCGATCATGGCGATGGGGTTGGCAAGTTCCTTGCCGGCGATGTCCGGGGCGGAACCATGCACGGGTTCATACAGTGCCTTGCGGCGCTTGGTCTTGGGATCCACCGCACCCAGCGAGGCGGATGGCAGCATGCCGAGCGAGCCGGTGAGCATGGCGGCCACGTCTGACA
Source organism: Rhodobiaceae bacterium (assembly GCA_031371945.1). GTDB lineage: Bacteria > Pseudomonadota > Alphaproteobacteria > Rhizobiales > Aestuariivirgaceae > Aestuariivirga. The sequence continues at coordinate 7,663 of JANMKJ010000438.1, read as the reverse complement.
GGATATCGCCGAACAGGTTGTCGGTGACGATCACGTCATACTGCTTGGGCCAGCGCACCAGCTGCATGGCGCAATTGTCGGCGAGCACGTGTTCCAGGCCCACATCGGGATAGTTCTCGGCCTGGATGCGGGTCACGACTTCATTCCACAGGACACCGGTTTTCATCACGTTGCGCTTTTCGGCGGAGGCCACACGGTTCTTGCGGGTGCGGGCGAGTTCAAAGGCGACGCGCGAGATGCGTTCGATTTCATAGGTGTCGTAGATCTGCGTGTCGATGGCGCGCTTCTGGCCATTGCCGAGGTCGGTTATGGTCTTGGGCTCGCCGAAATACACGCCGCCGGTGAGTTCGCGCACGATGAGAATATCAAGCCCATCCACCAGTTCACGCTTTAAAGAAGACGCTTCGGCAAGGGCAGGATAGCAGATGGCGGGGCGCAGGTTGGCAAACAGGCCTAAGTCCTTGCGCAGGCGCAGGAGGCCGGCTTCCGGGCGGTGGGCGTAGGGCACCTTGTCCCACAGGGGTCCGCCTACGGCACCGAAGAGAACAGCGTCAGCAGCCTGGGCTTTCACCATGTCGTCTTCGGAAATGGCCTTGCCGTGGGCGTCATAGGCAGAGCCACCCACGAGGCCGCGGTCGGTGGTGAGTTTCGCAATTCCTGCGTCGTTCATCCACGCAATGATGGTTTCAACCTCCGCCATCACTTCAGGGCCAATGCCGTCACCGGGGAGAAGGAAAAGATTATGAGTGGTCATGCAGCATCCCATCGCGTTTGAATTTGGCGCGATGGGTAGCCTCCCTCAAGGATTAGTGCAAGCCCCCGGTATTTTCCTCGGGGCAGGCTTTCTAATCCACCGCGTCCACGATGACGGCGTTACAGGTCATGGCGTTCAGCCGAAGGGGCAGGATTTTCTGATAGGCTGGAGAGTTGTACCATCCTTCCGCCTGTGCCCGGGACGGGAATTCAATGACGACGGTGCGCTCGTATGGCCAGTCCCCTTCGGTCACGGTGAGTTGGCCACCCCGCACCAGGAACTTGCCCTCGAATGGCGTCAGGGTTGCCATGACATCCCGGCGGTAGGATTCAAACTGCTGGGGATCATGCAGGTTTTCCTGAAAGATGAAGAGGGCTTTGGCCACGCGCCTACTCCGCCGCCTTGACACTCATCGGGTTGTTGGGGTGGGTAGTCCAGTTGGCATAGGCTTGGTCAATCTTGCGGCCGGTGCGGGCGTCGGTGCCCGTGGTCTGCTGCACCATGGTGATGCAATCTTCAACCGGGCACACTTCAACACACAGGTTACAGGCGACGCACTCGTTGTCCAACACCTCGAAGTGGCGCTTGCCGCCCTTGCTCTGGCTGATGGCCTGGTGCGAGGTGTCTTCGCAGGCGGCATAGCAGCGGCCGCACTTGATGCACAGGTCCTGGTCGATCCTCGCCTTGGCGATATAATTCAGGTTGAGATACTGCCCGTCGGTGACGTTGCCCACGGCGCGGCCACGGAAATCCTCAATGGTCTGGTACCCTTTCTCATCCATCCAGCGCGACAGGCCAGTCGTCATCTCATCCACAATCTTGAAGCCATAGGTCATGGCGGCGGTACACACCTGCACGGAACCACAGGAGAGGGCGATGTATTCCGCCGCATCGCGCCAGGTGGTGATGCCGCCAATGCCGGAAATGGGCAGGCCCGCAGTTTCGCGGTCGCGGGCAATTTCCGCCACCATGTTGAGGGCAATGGGTTTGACGGCCGGTCCACAATAGCCACCGTGGCTGCCCTTGCCATCAATCGAGGGCTGGGGCGCGAAGCTGTCGAGGTCAACGGATATGATCGAGCTGATGGTGTTGATGAGCGATACGGCGTCGGCACCACCGGCCAGGGCAGCGCGGGCGGGTTTGCGGATGTCGGTGATGTTGGGAGTGAGCTTGACGATGACCGGCATGCGCGTGTGCTGCTTGCACCAGCGCGCCACCATCTCAATATATTCGGGCACCTGTCCCACGGATGCACCCATGCCACGTTCCGACATGCCGTGCGGGCAGCCGAAGTTGAGTTCCACGGCATCAGCCTGCGTTTCATCGACAGCTGCGAGAATGTTTTTCCACGGCGTTTCCTCGCATGGAACCATGAGGGACACCACCATGGCGCGGTCCGGCCACTCGCGTTTTACCTTCTTGATCTCCTGCAGGTTCTTTTGCAGGGGCCGGTCCGTGATGAGCTCTATGTTGTTAAGGCCGAGCAATCTGCGGTCAGCGCCGTGAATGGCGCCGTAGCGCGGGCCGTTGACATTGACGATGGGTGGCCCCTCTTCGCCCAGGGTTTTCCACACCACGCCACCCCAACCTGCCTTGAAGGCGCGCACCACGTTGTATTCCTTGTCGGTGGGGGGAGCCGATGCCAGCCAGAACGGGTTGGGAGACTTGATGCCAACGAAATTGGTGCGAAGGTCAGCCATGGGGGTTCTCCTCAAGCAGTCAGGTGGGCGTGAATGGATTGGGCGGCCCGTCGGCCATCGTCAACGGCAGTGACCGTGAGGTCGTTGCCCCCGGCGGTACAATCGCCACCGGCCCAGATGCCGGAAACACTGGTGCGTTTTTCAGCGTCAACCAGGATGCGGCCATCCTTCAGTGCAACCGTATTGTTGGTGGGATCAACGGCGGTCTGGCCAATAGCCTTGAAAATCATGTCGGCGGGGAAGTCTTCGGTCTCGCCGGTGGCCTGGAGCTTGCCTGCAACATCGCGCATATGGTCACAGGCCAATCCCACGGCGTGGCCATCGCGCAGCAGCACTTTTTTGGGTTGGACCCAATGCTTGATTTTCACGCCCTTGGTTTGCGCCAGTTCCTGTTCGTAGGCCGAGGCTTTCATATGCAGGGGCCCACGGCGGTAGAGAATGGTCACGTCCTCTGCCCCCAGCAGTTTGGACTGGATGGCGATATCGATGGCCGTCATGCCGCCACCGATCACCAAAATGCGGCGGCCCACCGGCAATGCGGCCACGTCCGTGGCCTGGCGCAGTTCCGCAATATAATGAACCGCATCGGCAATGCCGGGAGACGTTTCATGGTCGGCGCCAAGGGCATTCACGCCCTGCAGGCCAAAACCCAGGAATATGGCGTCGTAGTCTTTTTGCAGGTCGGCAAGAGTTATGTTTTTGGCCAGGGCCATGCCGTGTTGCAGGGTTATGCCGCCAATGGCCAGCACGAACGCCACTTCCTTTGCGGCGAAGTCATCCACGGCCTTGTAGGCGGCAATGCCAAATTCGTTGAGGCCGCCGGCTTTCTCGCGGGCTTCAAAAATTGTCACGTCATGGCCATGCATGGACAGCCTGTGGGCACATGCAAGGCCGGCAGGGCCTCCACCCACCACGGCCACTTTTTTGCCGGTGGCTGCTGCGCGACGATAGGGGTGGGTTTTCTCATTCATCAATTCATCGGTGGCATAGCGCTGCAGCTTGCCGATCTTTACCGGCTTGTCTTCGGCCACCTGGCGCACGCACACTTCTTCGCACAGGGTTTCCGTCGGGCAGACGCGGGCGCACATGCCGCCCAGAATGTTCTGGTCGAATATCGTCTTGGCCGCATTTTTGGGAATGCCGGTCGAAATCTGCCGGATGAACAGGGGAATGTCGATGGATGTGGGGCACGCCGTCATGCACGGCGCATCATGGCAGAAGTAGCAACGGTCTGATTCAACCAGGGCTTCATGGTGGCTCAAGCGCGGGTGCAGGTCGGAGAAGTTTTCCGCATACTGCTCTTTGGACAATCGCCTGCCCGCAATATCACCAGCCATTGCACTTCCTCCACAAGAAGCTATGTCTTTTGGTCTTTTATAGAGGATGGCAGAATTTGTTCAAATGGTCAAATTTTGATTTATTTGGTGAAGGCGATGGACGTTGCAAACTAACCCGTCTATTGTATGACAAATAATAAAAAAGAGGCGTATCGATGTCTGCAACCACCAAGAAATTGAAACTGCGTTCCCAAAACTGGTTTGACAATCCCGCCAATGCGGACATGACGGCACTTTATCTTGAGCGCTATCTCAACTACGGCCTGACACGCGGTGAATTGCAAGGCGGCAAGCCCATCATTGGCATTGCGCAAACCGGTTCGGACCTCAGCCCGTGCAACCGGGCCCACATCGATCTGGTGAAGCGCGTGCGCGACGGCATTATCGCCAATGGTGGTGTGCCCATCGAGTTTCCGGTGCATCCCATCCAGGAAACCGGCAAGCGTCCAACGGCATCGCTTGATCGCAACCTCGCCTATCTTTCGCTGGTTGAAGTTCTGTACGGCTATCCGCTTGATGGCGTGGTTCTCACCGTGGGGTGTGACAAGACCACGCCCGCCTGCCTCATGGCGGCTGCCACGGTGGACCTGCCGGCGATCGCGCTGTCGTCGGGTCCCATGCTCAATGGCTGGTACAAGGGCCAGCGCACGGGATCGGGCACCATTGTGTGGATGGCGCGCGAAAAGCTGGCAACGGGTGAACTCGACTACGAGGGCTTTGTGGAACTTGTGGCAACCTCGGCGCCTTCAACCGGGTTCTGCAATACCATGGGTACGGCCACCTCGATGAATTCGCTGGCGGAAGCCCTTGGCATGACGCTTCCTGGCAATGCGGCCATTCCGGCTCCCTACCGCGAGCGTGGGCAAATGGCCTATGCCACCGGGCTTCGCATTGTTGATATGGTGCATGAAGACTTGACGCCTTCCAAGATCATGACGCGTGAAGCTTTTGAAAATGCCATTGCAGTGAACTCGGCCATTGGTGGCTCCACCAACTGTCCCAACCATCTCAACGCCATTGCCCGCCACATCGGCGTTCCGCTGGAAGTGAAGGACTGGGAAACCCACGGGCTTGAGATTCCGCTGATCGTCAACCTGCAGCCTGCCGGTGAATACCTGGGCGAGGATTTCCACAGGGCTGGCGGGGTTCCGGCCGTGGTGGCAGAGCTCATCGGCCAGGGCAAGATCCACACCTCGGCGCTCACTGCCAACGGCAAGACCATTGGTGAAAATTGCGAAGGCAAGTTCTCGTGGGATCGGGCTGTCATCAAGGAATATGGCAAGCCACTGGTTGCCAATGCGGGCTTCAAGATGTTTTCCGGCAACCTGTTTGATTCCGCCATCATGAAAACCTCGGTGATTTCCGATGAATTCCGCCAGCGCTATCTTTCGAACCCCAAGGATCCCAATGCCTTCGAAGCCAAGGCAATCGTGTTTGACGGACCTGAGGATTACCACGCCCATATCGACGATCCCACGCTTGCAATCGATGAAAACACCATTTTGTTCATGCGCGGCACAGGCCCCCTGGGCTATCCCGGTGCGGCGGAAGTGGTCAACATGCGGTCGCCGTCCTACCTGCTTGAAAAGGGCATCCGTTCGCTTCCGTGTGTGGGGGATGGCCGGCAATCCGGCACGTCAGGCTCGCCCTCCATCCTCAATGCATCGCCGGAAGCTGCCGCTGGTGGTGGCCTTGCCATTTTGAAAAACGGCGACAGGGTCCGCATCGACGTGAGCAAGGGTACGATGAACGTGCAGCTGTCGGATGCGGAACTGGCATCACGCCGGGCCGCGCTGAAGGCTGCCGGCGGCTACAAGTTTCCTGAAAGCCAAACCCCGTGGCAGGAAATCTTCCGGGAGAATACCGACCAACTGGCGCAAGGCATGGTGCTTAAGGGTGCCGTGAAATTCCAGCGCATTGCCAAGACAAAGGGCATTCCTCGGGACAACCATTGATGCTTGAGCTCAGATCGAAATCACTCACCGCACGTTTTTCTGCCCTTGGGGCAAAGATAGAAGCCGTGGAGGTGGATGGTGTTGACGTGATCGTTGGCCCCGGCAGCGATGCAGATGCCCTGGCCCATGACTCCTATACGGGCACGGTCACGGGACGGCATGCAGGACGCATCACGGGTGCGCAATTCATGCTTGATGGCGAGCTGGTGAAACTGGTGGCCAATGTCGACAAGGATCAGCTGCACGGTGGCCCGCAGAATTTCTGCAATGCAGTGTGGACGACAACGCCCGTCGACAATGGCATCCGTTTTGGCCTGCATTCGCCCGACGGCGACCAGGGCTTTCCCGGCGCCATGGATGTGACGGCCACGTACCGGCTGATCGACAACGTGCTGTCGCTGGATTTTGAAGCCACCACGACCAAGCCCACGGTCATCAACCTGACCAACCATGCCTACTGGAACCTGGCGGGGTCCGGCTCGGGCCTTGACCAGGAAGTGGAAATGCCGGCGGACTATTACCTGCCGCTGCACGGGCCCAAGTTGCCAACCGGTGAAATCAGGGGCGTGACGGGAACGGAGTATGACTTCCGTAAACTGCGCAAGGTGGGCCAGGCCTACGACACGTGCTTCTGCCTGACCGGAAGCCGTGGCACATTGCGCAAGGGCCTGACGCTGCGAGACCCCAAGTCGGGCCGGGTGATGCAGGTTTATACCACGGACACCAGCATCCAGTTCTACACGGCCGACCATTTCGGGCCCAAAATGCCGGGCAAATACGGACCGCTGGTGCAGCATAATTCCATAGCCATTGAGCCGCAGAATTATCCGGATGCGCCCAATCACACCAACTTTCCTTCGTCAATACTGCGCCCCGGCGAGGTCTATCGCCACCGCATCGAGTGGCGCTTCAGTTGAGTGCAGAAGGCTTCACTCGAAACACCACCTAGCGATCATAGACCGTGGCATTTTCCAGAAACACCTTGAGCTTCGCCTGGAAATCTTCAAACCTTGCAAGTTTGGCGCTGCCGAAGCTGCCCGTTACGGAGCGGTCGCCGTAACGCACCTCGTACTCGCACGATGTTCCATTCTTGAGGCATGCGACGGTTGCCTCAAGGTTGCCCTTTCTGGTGAGGGCATAGAGATAGCTGGTTTCTGAATTTCCCAAACTGCAACGGGCTTTGCTTCTATCGGCATCCCTGTATTCGATGAGGCTACCCAAGTTTCTTTCAGTTGAAATGCAAGTCCCCTGCTGGGCGTTCTGCAGGGATGGCCAGTAGGACGCCAGTCTCTGCGCCTGCAGATTGACCGTTGCGGTGATGTCTGAGGTTGCCCCGAACGTGGGTGAGAGGTCGTTCATGTCGACGGAGAACGCGAGATGCTGGTTGTGGACGGTGGCCGGCGTGTTGGACGCCATCGTATGGTTCACCTCGTCACTTGCATTATCTACGCGAGCTTCAGCGGGAAGCCTTATGGCCCATTCAGTTCTTGACGTTTGGACACCAGCCGCCGCCTGCACGTCAATCAGGGTGTAGTCGATTGTTCCATTGGCATTTATTTTGGGTGGAATGCCTTCCGCCAGTGCCAGGGCCGTGTGGCGCCACAAGATCCAAACGGCAAACATCAGCAGGAACAGTGCGATCGTGACAAAGGCGAAATCACGCGCGGCATAGCGGTCAGACGGAATTGTGATGTGTTTCATGTATCTCCCCCGCCGCCAAATTGATTGCGGAAAAACACGTTGTCAATGCTCGCAAAGTTGACTGAAGAATTTCCATTTAACTTTGAAGGAAGTTTTCCGAATCACTGTGAAAAATGAAAAAACCGGGGTTGCACGGTTGCCCCGTGTTTCAGTTCACAAAAAATTATAAGTCTATCCGAAGCTGCGTGCCGCGGGCTGGAACGGCCACTGGATCGA
>JANMKJ010000501.1:0-2628 GCA_031371945.1 Rhodobiaceae bacterium | reverse complement strand
TTGAATTTGTTTGCCGCATAGGGGGAGCGGGCTAGCCCTCCCCAACGGGGGCCAGTCCATCTGTAAGGATGGAGTGAACTATGACAGATTCAAAACCGGCATTGCGGCCGGCAAATCCGCAATTTTCTTCCGGCCCCTGCGCCAAAATTCCGGGCTGGAATACTGATCTCCTCAAAACTGCTTCCCTTGGCCGCTCCCATCGTTCGGGTGAGGGTAAGGCACGCTTGAAGGAAGCCATCACGCTGACGCGTGAAATACTCGAAGTTACTCCAAACCATCTTATCGGCATTGTTCCGGCCTCTGACACGGGTGCTGTTGAAATGGCCATGTGGTCGCTGCTGGGTGCCCGCGGTGTTGACATGCTGGCCTGGGAAAGTTTTGGCGAGGGCTGGGTGAGTGACGTGCTCAAGCAACTCAAACTGAAAGATGTGAACAGGCATCTCGCCCCCTATGGCGAATTGCCTGATTTCTCCCGCGTGAACTTCGCCAATGACGTGGTTTTTACCTGGAATGGCACGACCTCGGGCGTGCGGGTTCCCAATGCTGACTGGATTCCGGCCCATCGCGAAGGCCTTACGATCTGCGATGCAACGTCGGCTGCCTTTGCGCAGGAACTGGATTTTTCCAAACTCGATGTCGTGACGTTTTCCTGGCAGAAGGTCCTGGGCGGCGAAGGTGCCCACGGCGTTATCATTCTGTCACCCCGGGCTGTGGAAAGGATTGAGACCTATGTGCCGGCCTGGCCGATGCCGAAGATTTTCCGCATGACGTCAGGCGGCAAGCTGATTGCCGGGATATTTGAAGGCGAAACCATCAACACGCCCTCGATGATGTGCGTTGAGGACTACCTGGTTGCCCTCAGGTGGGCGAAGCGAATTGGTGGCTTGAAAGCACTGCGAGCACGCGCTGATGCCAATGCTGCTGTCTTGAACGACTGGATGGCGGCAAGTTCAATTGCCGCCAATCTGGCCAAAGTGCCTGAAACGCGATCCAATACCTCGGTTTGTTTCACGCTCGTGGGCAATGAGGCGGTGCCGAAGAAAATGGCGAAGCTTCTGGAGGCAGAAGGCGTAGCGCTTGATATTGGTGGTTACCGTGATGCGCCGCCGGGGCTGCGCATCTGGTGCGGGGCGACGGTAGAGACGTCTGACCTCAAGGCTTTGTTGCCGTGGCTGGATTGGGCCTACGCACAGGCTACCCCGTAAACTCAATTTCATTCGATCAGGAGAAGTCAAATGGCTCCACGTGTTCTTGTATCCGACAAGCTTTCCGAAACCGCTGTTCAAATCTTCAGGGACCGCGGCATTGATGTTGATTACCTGCCAGACTTGGGCAAGGACAAAGAGGCGCTGCTCGCAGCCATTCCACTTTACGACGGACTGGCCATTCGATCGGCCACAAAAGTCACACCAAAGATTTTGGAGGCAGCCAAGAAACTCAAGGTGATTGGCCGAGCTGGCATTGGCGTGGACAATGTAGATATTCCGGCGGCCTCGACGCGTGGTATTGTGGTGATGAACACGCCATTTGGAAACGCGATTACCACGGCGGAACATGCGCTTTCGATGATGATGGCACTGGCCCGGCAAATTCCGGAGGCCAATGCCTCCACCCATGCAGGCAAGTGGGAAAAGAACAGGTTCATGGGTGTTGAACTTTTCAACAAGACACTCGGCGTTATTGGCTGTGGAAATATTGGTTCCATTGTGGCTGACCGGGCGCTTGGGCTGAAGATGAAAGTCATCGCGTTTGATCCCTTCCTTTCGCCGGAACGGGCCATCGACCTGGGCGTGGAAAAGGTGGAGCTGGACGATATCTTCAAACGCTCGGATTTCATTACGCTGCACACGCCAATGACGGAGAAGACCAAGGGCATTGTCAACGCGGCCGCATTGGCAAAGTGCAAGAAGGGTGTGCGTATCATCAATTGCGCACGCGGCGGGCTGGTGGTCGAAGACGATCTCTATGATGCCATCAAATCCGGCAGGGTTGCAGGTGCTGCACTCGATGTTTTCGAAGTGGAACCGGCCTCAACGCACAAGCTGTTCGGCCTCGAGAATGTCGTCGCCACGCCGCATCTGGGTGCTTCCACGGGAGAGGCTCAGGAGAACGTAGCTTTGCAGGTAGCTGAACAGATGGCGGACTATCTTCTGTCGGGCGCGGTGACCAATGCCTTGAACATGCCGTCCATCTCGGCCGATGAGGCGCCACGCCTCAAGCCGTTCGTGGCGCTGGCAGAAAAACTGGGTAGCTTTGCTGGCCAGCTAACCGATGGTCCGATCACTGGCGTCGTCATCGAATACGCCGGTGACGTGGGTGAAATGAACACCCGTGCATTAACCTCGGCCGCCTTGGCCGGTGTCCTGCAACCCATGCTCGGTACCGTGAACATGGTTTCCGCTCCCATCGTTGCGCGCGAACGTGGCATTAAAGTTGACGAGGTTCGTCAGAGCCAGCGCGGGGCCTACGAAACCTATATCCGCCTTACGGTGCGGACGGACACGATTGAGCGATCAGTCGCGGGCACGGTGTTCTCCGATGGCAAACCTCGCATCATCCAGATCAAGGGTATCGAACTTGAATCTGACTTTGGCCGTTACATGCTTTATGTAACCAACAAGGACAAAC
>JANMKJ010000494.1:0-14044 GCA_031371945.1 Rhodobiaceae bacterium | reverse complement strand
GCTTGCCGTCAAGGCCCAGGCTGACAAGCTGGACTGGTCATTCCTGGATAGTGTGCTGGCTGGCGTTTACACAGTTCCCGGCGATGGTTCGATTGACTATGTGTCGGTTTTCAAGGAACTCAAGGGGTATGACGGCTGGGTTGTCGTGGAGGCCGAACAGGATCCGGAAAAGGCGCCGCCAGCCATTTACGCCAAGATGGGATGTGATAATGTCAGACGATTCTTGAAGGAGGCTGGCTTTCCCTGATGGCAAAACTTCTGGTTAAACCCCGTGCAGGCGGTGGACGCGTGCATCACGTGACGCCAAAAACTGCGGGCTGGACATACGTGGGGTTTGATTTGTGGAAGCGTCAAGCAGGAGAGCTGGCAACGGGCACGGATACCAAGCGCGAGACCTGTCTGGTGTTCGTAAGTGGCCATGGCAGCTTGCGGGTTGGCCACGAGGAATTCGGCGTGATCGGTGCGCGTCTAACACCTTTTGAAGGAAAGCCGTGGTCGGTTTACGTGCCGCCGGGTCTTGTATGGTCGGTTGAAGCGACAGACGATCTCGTGCTTGCCGTATGTACGGCTCCCGGCAAGGGAAAATTGTCACCCCGGATCATTGCCCCTGATACTCTGGTGACGGAAGTGCGTGGCAAGGGTTCCAATGTGCGCCATGTCACCAATATCCTGCCGGAATGGGAACAGGCTGAGAGCCTTCTGGTGGTGGAGGTGATTACGCCAAACGGCAATACCTCCTCTTATCCGCCGCATAAACATGATGAAGACAACCTTCCGCATGAATCCCTATTGGAAGAGACCTATTATCACCGGCTGAACCCGGGGCAGGGTTTCGGCTTCCAGCGGGTTTACACGGATGACCGTGAACTTGATGAAGCACTGGCCTTTGAAGATGGCGATGTGACCCTGGTGCCGCGTGGCTACCATCCGTGTGCTACGATTCACGGATATGACCTGTACTATCTCAACGTCATGGCAGGCCCACACCGGACCTGGAAATTCCACAACGCTGAAGAGCACCAATGGCTGTTGAAGCAGTAAACCCCCGGCCCGCAGCTTTCATCTTCATTTTCATAACTGTAGTCCTGGACATGCTGGCGATCGGTATCATCATCCCGGTGTTGCCGAAACTCATTGAACATTTCATGGCAGGAAATACGGTGCAGGCGGCTGAAATCGTTGGCATCTTTGGCACAGCCTGGGCCATCATGCAGTTCATATTTTCTCCGGCTCTCGGCTCGCTCTCCGACAGGTTTGGGCGACGGCCGGTCATTCTGCTGTCCAATCTTGGCTTGGGGCTTGACTACATCCTCATGGCCATGGCACCGGCGCTGTCGTGGCTATTCGTCGGTCGGCTCATTTCAGGAATTACAGCCGCCAGCATTTCCACGGCCGGTGCCTATATTGCGGACGTGACGCCAGCGGGGGAGCGGGCGCAGAAATTTGGCATGCTGGGTACGGCATTCGGCATTGGCTTTGTTTTCGGGCCGGCGCTTGGCGGTATCCTGGGCAGCTATGATGTGCACTATCCGTTTTGGGCGGCGGCGGCCATGAGTCTCACCAATTTTGCCTATGGCTTTTTCATCTTGCCGGAATCGCTGAAAGCCGAAAACCGAAGTCCGTTTTCCTGGGCGAAGGCCAATCCGCTGGGATCAGTGAAGTTGTTGGCACGCCATAGGGAACTTTGGGGACTTGGGCTTGTGAGTTTCCTGTCGCAGCTGGCACATACGTCTTTACCCTCAATCTATGTGCTGTATGCGGGATACCGCTATGGCTGGGGGCCAGGGCAGGTGGGCTTGCTGCTGGCGGGTGTTGGCCTCTCGGCCATGGTTGTGCAGACCGGTCTCATAAAGCCGATCGTTTTGGCCATCGGCGAGCGGCGCGCCCTGCTTGTTGGCTTGCTCTGCGGGGCCATATCATTGACATGGTATGGCAGTGCGTGGACCGGGAACTTAACCTGGTTGGGCGTTCCCATTGCGGCGTTCTGGGGCCTGTTCAATGCAACCAGCCAGTCGGTCATGTCCACGCGCGTTTCAGCGTCGGAGCAGGGCCAGTTGCAAGGTGCCACCGCTAGCATCACGGCACTTGCCGGCATCATCGGGCCTGTCCTGTTTGCCAATGTTTTTGCGCGGACCATTGATCCTGCCAACGGGATTGACTTGCCGGGGGCGGGTTTCTGGCTTGCCGGATGCTTGCTCTTTGCGGCGCTTTTGCTGGCGATCGCTCTCACCCGCAAAAAATTCGGTCAGGATTGAAACCTGGCGTCAGCTTGGTCGAGACGCTTGCGGATCTGGGTCACAATGAGTGAATCGTCCGGCACGCAATTATCGTAGGTCAAGTACTCCCCGGCCTGGACCGGTTTTATGACGCGGGCCTGTTCGGCAAGTCCCAGGGGAACGGCGTTGCTCTGCCTGGCCTGGGCGGCGGTCATGGCCCAGGCGCGATATTCTGTTTCACCAATCTTGCCCAAGGTTTCGCCAGGGCTGAGATTGCGCTTGGCGATGGTTACGGCCTCGGCCACGGGGTGGTCGAGGGGAACCATGTCGGCGCGCCGGTGCAACACTGCCTTGGCAGCAGACAGCGGCACTTCCAGGCTGGTCAGATGATAGGGCCGCATGATCGAAAAGAAGGGCCCCTTGCCAACCTTAAGATCGACCATGCGCTCGAGCACCCGCGGATGATCAGCCTCGACAATGCAGAACACGCCCGGGGCAACGCCCTTGCCGATGGAGTAATCGACGCAACCGGACTTTGACAACACTCCGCCGTGGGATTTTGGGATGAGGACATGGGCCAGTTCGTCGCGCGTTGCGGCTGGTCCGTGCATGCCGGGCACATCGGGCACGAGGCCCGTGCAATTGGCAATGGCCACCATCTCGATCATGGTCTTGGATCCATCGACAAACTCGACGAGCATACGGGCGTTCATGTTGCGGGCGCGGGCTTCAGCCTCGTATTCGTGAGGCACGGCATCGAACTTCAAGGGATTGTTTTTGCCTTTTCCGGCACACACAATCTTTAGCCCGAGCGACTGCGCAAAGCCGATGAGTTCAATGGCACAGGCGGGCTCATCGCCCATGGCACCGGTATAGATCACGCCAGCACTCTGTGCCATTGCCTTGAGGTGGCGGCCGATGGTGATGTCGGCTTCCACATTGAGCATGACCACATGCTTGCCATTGTTGATGGCGTCAAGGGCAAAGCTCGTGCCGGTATTGGGATTGCCCGTGGCATCAATGACAACATCGATCAGGCCAGATGCGGCAAGCGCCGTGAGGTCGTCGGTGATGGCAAGCTTGCCTGCTTCAATGGCACGATCAATGTCGTTCGCGGACGATGCGACCACAATGTTTTCACGCGCGTGACCAGCCAGCAGAGCTGCATCAATCGCACGGGACTTCTTTACTTCCGATACGGCCCCCAGGCGCAAGCCCGGCATGAGGGAGAGTTGAACAATGATATCCGTTCCCATTTGGCCAGCACCAGCCAAACCGATGGTGACAGGTTTGCCAACTTCGGCCCGGGCGTTCAGTTCTGCAACAAGAACTGAAACATTTGCAATCATGGTTTGCCCCTCTTTTTCTTCTTCTTCGGCTTGTCTTCGGAGGTTGCCTTGTGTTTGGCTGCAATGACGGTGGGTTGTTCACCCATGGCCAGGTCTTCGGGTTGCTTGCCATAGGTCTTGAAACGCTTGAGCACACTGGTCATTTGCGCCTCTTCCAGGATGACCGGTTTGCCTGCAAGGGAAGCTGCCCAATACTGGTGGCACAGATGCTCAATTTCACCTGCAAGCCACAGGGCCTTGTCAAGACTTGGGCCAAAGCAGATCTGGCCATGATTTGCCAGCAGACACGCGGTGCGGTCCTTCATTGCCTGCAGCATGGTGTCAGACAATTCCTGGGTGCCGAATTCGGCATAGTCTGATACGCGAAGGCTGGTCCCGCCGGTCACGCCGATCATATAGTGGAAGGCCGGAATGTCCTTGCGCAAGCAGGCAAGTGCCGTTGCGTAAGTGGAATGCACATGGACGATTGCATTCGCCTCGGGGCGGGCGCGAAAGATATCCATATGCATGCGCCATTCAGTGGATGGAAGAAAGTCGCCGCTGTAGTTCCCGTCCAGGTCCATTTCGATAACATGGGCAGGTTTCATCTTGTCATAAGGAATACCGGACGCGGTGATGAGAAAGCCTTCATCGGTTCGCACGCTGACATTGCCGGATGTACCCTGGTTTATACCCTGGTCATTCATTTTCAGGCAGGTCTTGATGACACCGTTGCGAAGATCGAGAAACTTAAATTTTTTCATGTGCTTACCATTTTGAGCGCTTGAGCATTGACATATCTCCATTCCTTACACAGTCTTGGCCCTAATTTGAACGACAAAAAGGGAATGGCCTGTTTGCGCGGAATTGCGGTCGTTGACGCCGGGAAAACCAACACCAAGGTTATTTTGTTCGACCCCGTTGGCAAGCCCTTGGCCACACGCATGGTGGCAAGCCTGAACCATGAGGGTCCGCCCTACCGCACGATCGATCCAACGCCGCTGATTGGGCTGTGCCGCACGGCCCTGGCGGAACTGGACGCCATCCTGCCCATCGATGTGGTCGTACCCTGTGCCCATGGGGCCGCTTTGGCGTTGCTTGCCGCAGATGGATCACTGGCCCTGCCAGTGATGGATTATACCAGTGAGCCGCCAGCGGACATCATAGCGGCCTACAGGCTGGTCGAACCACCGTTTGAAGAGGTGTTTGGACCGCTTCTGCCCATGGCACTCACGCACGGTTTGCAGCTTTACTGGCAGGCCCAGGCGTTTCCGCAGGAGTTTGCACGGGTTCAAACCGTGGTGCCTTGGATTCAATACGTGGCATACCTGTTGAGCGGGAAGCTGGTGACGGAGATATCCAGCATGTCGTGCCAGTCACAATTGATGAACGTGCAGAACAATACGCTGTCGTCACTGGTTCATGGGCAGGGCTGGGACAGGTTTTTTCCGCCCCTGGCCAGGGCGTGGGATGTCATTGGAACTTTGAAGCCCGAATTCAGAGGCGCCAATTTCCGGGGTCTTGGCCACGTCCTGGCAGGCGTGCATGATTCAAATGCCAATTACCTGCGATACCTTGCAGGGGGACAGGAGAAATTCACGCTGCTCTCCACCGGCACCTGGATAATCGGATTTGATACGCAAGCCCAGGTGGGAACGCTCAACCGCGAAAAGGACATGGTTTCCAATACGGATGTCTTTGGCAATCTGGTTGCCTGTTGCCGGTTCTTCGGTGGCAAGGAATTTGAGGTCTTGGGGGAAGGTACATCGGGCGATGTGGCCTCGCTGCAGGCGGTTCGAAAACTCATTGCCCAGGCGACGATGGCACTGCCCAGTTTTTCTGATGGCGGCGGTCCGGTCCCAGATGTGGGGGGCAAGGGAAAGATACTCGGACCGAAACCCGTTGCGGCGGAGGAGAAAGCTTCACTCGCCTCGCTCTACTGTGCGTTGATGGTTTCGGAATCGCTTGACGCAATCGGGTCGCGGCACGATATCATTGTCGATGGGCCGTTCTCCAAGAACATGATTTTCCTGCAAATTCTGGCTGCACTTAGGGTGGGGCAGAAAGTCCTGGCGTCGGATTTGCGCGATGGAACAACGGCAGGTGCCGCTTGCCTGGGATTGATGCGGGATGAAAAGCTGCCCCATGTTGACCTGTCATTGGATCAGGTCAATCCGCCGGACTTTGCAGAATTAGGAAACTATCGGACAACCTGGCAACAACTCGCCTACAGACAGGAAGATTGAGGCATGCTGGATCATATTGGATTTTCTGTCGTTGACTTGAACAAGTCGCGAATTTTTTATGAAGCGGCACTTGGCGTCCTGGGATTGAAAGTCCTCATGGAGGTCACTCCCGAGATGACAGGCAGCGATGATTCCCATCTTGGATTTGGTGTGGACAGGCCGTTTTTCTGGGTTGGCACAGGTAGCAAGCCTTCGCCCGGAATGCATGTGGCCTTTGCGGCCAAAAGCCGGAAAATTGTTGATGAATTCCATAGGGTTGCCATAGCGGCGGGTGGCCGGGACAATGGCAGGCCGGGGTTGCGGCCGCATTATCACGAGAATTATTATGGGGCCTTTGTACTCGATCCGGATGGCAACAATATTGAGGCGGTGTGTCATGCCCCATTAACCGATCCGCAACCATAACGGCGCAGAGTGGGTTCCCAATATAGGTGTGCCCATGCGTAGCGAAACCAGCCATCACGATGATATGACGACATTTTCCCTGACATGCCCTGGCGAAGACAGCACCGATGAACGGGTGCAGGAAATTCAATTGCGCGGCAATCTTCCACTGCTCATCGGGTCTGACGTTTTGGCTGAAATCACTTACGCTGATTTGGTGGAGAGCTGGGAAACTGCCGTTGCCTTGCCAGTCAAGGAACTGAATGCCATGACAGCGCTCGCCGGCCAGCGCCTGAGTGAAATGCTGGAAGACAACCTGGATTCGGAAGATCTGACGGAACTGGTTTCGGATGCTGCGGTGTTGTTTCTTTTGGCCATGCGCCGCTTTGGGGTTTCCGAAGCCAAGCGGATTCCTGCCTGTACGGTAAAGTGGAATGGACAAGATGCAAGTGAAAGCGTTTCTATGCTGGGATGACAGATACTGATCCTCCTGTTCCTGCCCCTGAATACGGGCGTTCGCTACGTGGCCTGGGCTTCAACCTGATTGTGAAGGACGTTCCAGCCGCTGTTAAGTTCGCGGTGGAAGTGCTTGGTGCCACGGCGTTTTACGCCAACGACAGGTTCGCGGCAATGAAGCTCAACGGCAATGATTTCATGTTCCACCATGACGATACGTACCGGGATAATGCCCTGTCGGGAGTCATTCGGGCTGCAGAGTCCCGCGGTGTTGGGGTGGAGCTCAGGGTCTATGGTTGTGACCCGGACGAGGCTGAAGCGCGGGCCAGGGCTGGCGAGTGGACTGTCTTGGCTGGCTCTCTCGACAAGCCTCACGGACTTCGCGAATGCATGATCATTGACGGGGAAGGTTATGTGTGGATTCCTTCGGTGCACCTGAAGTAGAACACCGGGCATGAAGAACACTGCAATTTGTCTGCTGGTGATGGCGACCCCTGCCGTGGCGCAGGATGTCATTATTCCAGAGGTGACTTATCCGACACTCGTGGCGGAAGCTTCGAGCGCGGAAGGCTTTGTGCCCAAGGGCTGGAAGCTTGACCACCGGCAGTCAGGCGATCTCAATGGCGACGGGTTGGACGACCTGATGTTGGTGCTGATCGACGATGACCCGAGGAACTTGGTGAGCCACGAAAGCTTTTCAGAAAATCCGGTGAACACCAACCCGCGCATTCTGGCGGTTGCCTTTGCAGAAAAATCCAAGGCCTACAGGCTGGTGCTAGAAAACCATACACTGATACCGCGCATCGTTGAACCAGTGTTCGAGGATCCATTCCAGAAGGACGGAAGCGTTGTCAGTAACGGTACGATGAAAATTTCACTCTATGCATTCGGCAGTGCCATCTGGCAACCGGTGCTGCAGTTCAGATATGATCATGGTGCGTTTGAACTCATCGGGTTTGAGGGCAATGTTTCGGACCGGTTTTCGGGTGTTACGACGGGAACCAGTGTCAATTACCTTACGGGCCAGGCTGAGATCACCACAGGTAGCATCGAGAACGACGCAACGAAAAAGACAACCCGCAAGTTGAAGAAAGCACCGTTGCTCAAACTGCAGGATATTGGCAGCGGATTGGATTTCAGCCCACTGCCAGATTAGCCCTTACAATTTTCGCGCTAAGGTCAGGCCATCGCCGATTGGCACCATGGCCACACTGACACGGGCATCTTCCTTGATCTTGCTGTTGAGCGAACGCAAGGCAAGCGTGTCCCCATCGTTTTTCGCTGCATCGGCCACGGCGCCATCCCACAGCACATTGTCGATCATGATGAGGCCGCCCGCCCGCAGCAGCTTGAGAGCGCCTTCGTAGTATGCATCGTAGGACGACTTGTCGGCGTCGATGAAGCAGAGATCGAATTTCCCAGCGAGGCCGGACTTCAACAAGCCCCCTATCGCCGCATGGCCGCCATCGAGACGCAACGTGATGCGCGAGGCAACCCCTGCCTTTTCCCAGAAGGTGCGGGCAATGGATGTCCACTCCTCGCTTACGTCCACGGCGGTGATGTGGGCTTGACACCCGAGCGCCATGGCAAGCGAAGAATAGCCGGTGAAGGTTCCGATTTCGAGAATGTGTTTTGCATTCATGATGCCGGCGATCAGTCCCATGAACGCGCCCTGTTCGGGTGCAATCTGCATCGCGGCATTGCCACCGGTTTTCTCGGCGGTAAGGGCGCGAAGCTCAGTTAGCACTTGGGGTTCGCTGTAGGCATGGGCTGCGTAATAGGTGGCAATTGCGCCGGTGAGATTGATGGTGGTGTTGGACATGTAAAATATTCATCCCAATTTCTGGCGGCCGTAAAGCGCTTGTTAGAACTTAAGGGTATCGCGTTCCACAGAAAACACAATGTCTCTTGGCTTCATCCCCGCCATTGGCTAGATATCTTCCAAAGGGGCATTTCTGGAGATTTACAATGACCAAGCTCACGCCCTTTTCATTGATTGCTGCCCTTTTTGCTTTTTTCTTGGTCGCCTCCCCGGCTTATGCTGGTGATGCACCGCCCCTGGCGATGCCCGATGATGCGTCTGAAGTTGTTTACAGCGGGGATGCGGGCTCTCTCACTTTCAACAGCGCCAAGTCTGTTAAGGAACTGGCCGAATTCTATCGTGGCGAGGCAAAGAAAAAAGGCTGGTCAGAAACGCCATCCGTCATCAACAGGGACAACATGGCAGTTCTCAACTTCATGGCGGGCGATGATGAAGTGAACATCACAGCAATGACCATGGGTGACAAGACCATGGTGACGGCGGAGGGCTCCGCACTGGAATCCAAAGCCGCAGCCAGCGCCGATGCCGGCAACTCCGATGACAGCAACAGCGATGCATCAGCCCAGCCCGCCGAGACTGCCCCACCGCTGGTGGCGATGGACAAGGACGGCCTTCCCATGCCCGATGGCCTTGGCAATCAGGGTTCCACCACCACGCTCTACAGCAAGGCTGTCAACTTCTCGGCGCCCAACAGCGTGGCAGATATTGTGGCGTTCTACCGCTCTGAACTGGCCAAAAAGGGCTGGAAAGAAGATGCGGCCCAGGTCAGCGATATGGAGGCTGAACTTTCCTTCACGGCACCCGAAGGTCCCGCAAAACTGGTGGTGAAGCGCAATGGTGACCTGTCGGATGCCGAGCTGACGTTGAACAATAAAGCCAAGGCTGCCGCTTCGCCGCTGGCACCTAAGCCTGGCAAGGTGAAGATCCTGTTTGGCAACATGTCAGACAAGGATGCTGAAATCACCATTGGGGGCAAGAAAGTCAAGGTTCCGGCGGGTGCAGGCAGCAAGGGCCCCGATGGCCCTTCGCTGGAACTGAAACCGGGCCAACTCACGGCCAGCATGAAAGGTGCCAAGGAAAGCTTCAAGGCTGACGCTGATACGATCTGGATGGTAGGCATCGGTCCCGGCGGGCTGACCGTGGTTCAGCAGTAGATTTAGGCGCCTTATTTACGGCGTAACCTCAATCCGCTTCACACCCTTCGGCGTGTTCACGCCTTTCCAGATGGCGTTAGCTACATTTACTGGCGCATTTGGCTGCCTTGCGACGAAGTCGCCGTCACCTGGCTTGGCGCGCATGTCGCCCTGGTCCCAGGCGATTTTGCCGCGGGAGATGACGGTCTTGGGAACGCCTTTGCATTCGTAGCCTTCGAAGACGTTGTATTCGATGCGGCTGATCTGGTTCCTGGCGCTGATCTTCTTGGTGGCGGCGGGATCCCACACAACGATATCGGCATCGGACCCCACTGCCACAGCGCCTTTGCGCGGATACATGTTGAGGATGCGGGCAATGTTGTATGAGGTGACGGCGACAAATTCCTCCTTGGTGAGGCGACCAGTGTTGACGCCGGCGGTCCACAGCACCGGCATGCGGTCTTCGAGGCCGCCAGTGCCGTTTGGAATCATGGTGAAGTTTTTAGCCCCAATGCGTTTTTGCGCGAGTTTGAAAGAGCAGTGGTCTGTCGCCACGACAGACAGAGAACCCGATTGCAGGCCCGCCCACAGGCTATCCTGATGGCTCTTGTTGCGGAAGGGAGGCGACATCACGCGGCCTGCGGCGTAGTCCCAGTCCTTATTCTGGTACTCGGAATCATCAAGCATGAGATGCTGGATTAGAGGTTCGCCATATACCCTTTTACCTGCGGCCCTTGCCCGCCTGATGGCTTCATGGGTTTGCTCACAGGATGTGTGCACCACATAGAGGGGTGCACCCGCCATGTCGGCAATCATGATGGCGCGAGTGGTGGCTTCGCCTTCCACTTCCGGCGGGCGCGAATAGGAATGGCCTTCCGGGCCGGTTATGCCCCGCGCCAGGAGATCAGCCTGCATGCGGGCCACAACGTCGCCGTTCTCCGCGTGCACCAGCGGCAGGGCGCCGAGCTGGGCGCAGCGCTTGAAGCTGTTGTACATTTCATCATCATTCACCATCAAGGCGCCCTTGTAGGCCATGAAGTGCTTAAAGGTATTGATGCCATAGGTTTTCACCACGGTTTCCATTTCGTCGTGAACCTGGGGGCTCCACGAGGTTACCGCCATGTGGAAGGAATAATCGCTCGCGGCCTTTTCGGCCTTGTGGCGCCAGGCCTGGTAGGCTGCCAGCATGCTTTCACCAGGTGCTGGGATACAGAAATCCACAATCATGGTGGTGCCGCCCGAGAGTGCCGCCTTGGTGCCCCATTCGAAATCATCGGCCGAGACAGTGCCCATGAACATGAATTCCATGTGGGTGTGGGGATCGATGCCACCGGGCATGACGTAGCACCCGCCTGCGTCGATCACCGTGTCGCCCGACAATTTCTCACCAACTGCCACGATCTTGCCACCGTCCATGAGCACATCGGCCCTGACCGAATGGTCGTGGTTCACAACAGTTCCGCCGCGAATGAGTGTGGTCATCTATTCCTCCGTGTAAAGACTAAAAAGGAGGGCGACTTACGCCGCCCTCCCGAAATGCCAATTACATCTTTGCGGCGTTGGTCACCACGTCGGTCCAGGCACCTTCTGGCTTTTTGGTGATGACAGGGTCGGAACCGCCCTTCATGAGGGTTTCAACCGTGCGTTCGGCGGCGGCCACGTCAAGCGTGCCATCGCTGCCTTCGGTAAGCTTGTTGATTTCCTCGATCATGGTTGCCTGGTGGCCCTCGGTTTGGGAGCCGGAGGCGTCATTTTCAAGAACGATCTTCACTGCCCCTGCGGGATCTTTGCGGGCTTCGTCCCAACCCATCATGGAAGCTTTCACGAACTTGCCCATGGTGGTGACAAAGGCGGGATCCTTCAGTTTGTCTTCCAGCACATAGAGACCGTCCTCGAGTGTTGCCACACCCTGGTCCTCGTACTTGAACACCACGAGTTCGTCGGGCTTCATGCCGGCTTCGATGATCTGGTAGTATTCATTGTAGGTCATGGTCGAAATGCAGGCTGCCTGCTTTTGCAGGATGGGATCGACGTTGAAGCCCTGCTTCAACACCGTCACACCATCGGCACCGCCCGTGGTGGCAAGTCCCAACTGGCTCATCCAGGAAAGGAATGGGTATTCGTTGCCGTAGAACCAGACGCCCAGGGTTTTGCCCTTGAATTCTTCCGGCTTGGTAATGCCTGAATCCTTGCGGCAGGTGAGCATCATGCCCGACTTCTTGAAGGGTTGGGCGATGTTGACAACCTTCGAGCCTTTTTCACGGGTGGCAAGGGCCGACGGCATCCAGTCCACCACCACGTCAGCGCCGCCGCCGGCGAGCACCTGCTGGGGATTGATGTCGGGGCCACCTGGCATGATGGTAACATCAAGGCCTGCGTCCTTGTAGTAACCCTTGGCCTGGGCCACGTAGTAACCGGCAAACTGGGCCTGGGTTACCCACTTCAATTGAAGCTTGACGGCTTCGGCAAAGGCACCGGTTGAGCTTGCAAGCAGTGCGCCTGCAGCTGCTGCTGCCAATAGATATTTCTTCATCGTGTACTCCTCCTTGTTAAAATTGCCGTCCTATTTGCGGTAGGACGGATGCCAGAAAGTTACCCAGCGCTCGAGGGCGACGAGTAACCCGTAAAATGCCGAGCCCACCAGTGCTGCCACGGTGATTTCGGCCCAAACCATATCCAGACCCATGCGACCCACTTCCGTTGAGATGCGAAAGCCCATGCCAACAATCGGGGTTCCGAAAAATTCCGCAACAATTGCGCCAATCAGGGCCAATGTCGAGTTGATCTTGAGCGCGTTAAAAATGAAAGGCATGGCGGCGGGAAGTCGCAGCTTCAGCAGTGTCTGAAACCAGCTGGCGCCGTAGCTGCGCATGAGGTCACGCTCCAGGTGGCCAGAGGCCTGAAGCCCCGCCACCGCATTCACCAGCATGGGAAAGAACGTCATCACCACGACCATGGCAGCCTTGGACTGCCAGTCAAAGCCAAACCACATCACCAGGATGGGTGCTACGCCGACGATGGGCAAGGCAGCAGCCAGATTGCCCAGTGGCAGCAGCCCGCGCCTGAGGAACCCATAACGGTCGCACAACAGGGCCACGAGGAATCCGGACAGGGAGCCTATGATCCAACCCGGGATTACGGCGCGAATGAAGGTTTGCACGAAATCGGCATACAGGGTGGGAATGGAGGATGAGAGCTTGGCACCGATATCAGTCGGGGCAGGAAATATGACGAAGGGCACCTCGAAGTAGCGCACGAAGAACTGCCAGAAGGCAATGACGATCACGCCGAACAGGGCGGGTGCGAATATTTCGCGGAGAGGTGAAAGTTTCATGGGCGGGCCCCCATGCGTGTGGCCACGAGGCGCTCAATGCCACCCACTCCATAGACAAGTCCGGCAGCGACGGCGGATGCGGCCACAAGGGCCGACCAGATTTGAATGGTTTGGCCGTAGTAGGAACCGGCCAGCATGCGCGAACCGATGCCAGATTGGGCCCCGGTCGGCAGTTCGCCAACGATGGCCCCTGTGAGTGCGATGGCAATTGCGACCTTGAGGGACGCAAACAGGAACGGCATGGACGCCGGAAAGCGCAGCTTCCACAGCACCTGGGACGTGCTGGCGCTGTAGGTGCGCATGAGGTCAAGCTGCATGGGGTCGGGTGAGGTGAGGCCTTTCACCATGCCGATGGTGACGGGGAAAAAACAGAGATACATGGAGATGATGGATTTGGGAAGAAGTCCGGTGATGCCCACGGCTCCCAGCACCACAATGATCATGGGGGCTATGGCCAGGATGGGTATGGTCTGCGAGGCAATGATCCACGGCATCAGGCTTCTGCGCAAGATACTGACATGCACGATGGCGACCGCCAGGGCAATGCCTAGCAGCGTGCCGAGGACAAAGCCGAGCAGCGTTGACGAGAGGGTGACCCAGATGTGGTAGACAAGCGACTTCACTTTCCAGGGCGCCACAGTGAAAACAGTTTTCCACACTTCGACAACGACCTGGTGGGGTGCCGGGATGACAGGCCGGTCAAGGCTCCATGACACATTTATGGTGTTGGCAAGTCCACCTCCTGCTGCATCAATTTTTGGTTGGGCCACGACGGTATTCATGAAGATGGCAGCGACGTACCAACTCACAAGGATGAGCAGCACAATGACGCTGACAGGAACTATCGAACTTTCAGCCCTTTCAGTCTTCATAGGAGTGTCCTGCTTTCAGGCCTTCGCGCACGCGGTGGGCAACTTTAAGAAATTCGGGTGTTTCGCGAATATCCAAGGTGCGCTTGCGCGGCAGGTTGGTTTCAATCACGTCGATGATGCGGCCTGGACGTGGGCTCATCACCACAATCTTTGACGACAGGAATACGGCTTCGGGTATTGAGTGGGTAACGAACACAACTGTCTTTTTTGTGGTGGCCCACAATTCCAGCAACTGCTGGTTCAGTTTGTCGCG
>JANMKJ010000466.1:0-6940 GCA_031371945.1 Rhodobiaceae bacterium | reverse complement strand
GATGACCGAGGCACAACTGGCCGAGGCATTTTCGACGGATAACCTGCTTGGTATCAGGCGGTAAAACCATTGATGAGGCTGGCAATCTCGCCAGCCTTTTCAGCCACCAGCCCTGCGCTCCCACGGCTCTCGATGTTAAGCCGCAGCAAGGCTTCGGTGTTTGAGCCGCGCAAATTGAAACGCCACTGGTCAAATTCCACACTTATACCATCTGTCACATCAATGGCGCGGGCTGCATCGGCGTAACGTGCCAGCACATGTTGAATGGTGGCAGGCACATCTTTGACGCTGAAGTTGATTTCGTCACTGCTGGGGAACATCCGTCTTCGCGCTTCAATCAATTCGGCAAGGGTTTTCCCGGATTTGTTCAAAAGCTCGACAACCAGCAACCACGGAATCATGCCACTGTCACAGGATGCGAACTCCCGGAAATAATGGTGGGAGCTGGATTCGCCACCATAGTCGGCCTTGAAACTTCTCATGTGTTCCTTGAAAAACGTATGCCCCGTGCGGCTCAAGACATGCTCGCATTGCGTACCGTTGATGATATCCAAGGTATTCCAATTGAGGCGGGGATCGACCACGAATCTTGCCGCAGGTTGTTTTGCCAGCAGTGCCTGCATCAGCAGGCCCGTAAGATAGTAGCCCGACACGTAGTCGCCGCCGCCATCGAACAGGAAGCAGCGGTCAAAGTCACCGTCCCATGCAATGCCAATATCGGCCTTGTGCTGTCTGACTGCCTCGGCTGTTACGGAGCGGCGTTCGGGAAGCAGGGGATTGGGCACGCCCTGGGGAAAATGCCCATCAGGGTTGTGATTGATTTTTACGAACTTGAGTTGCGGAAGCTTTGCCTCCAGCGCATCAATCACGTGTCCTGCGGCACCATGGCCTGCATCCACCACGATCTTCATGGGTCCAAGCGACTTCATATCAACATAGCCCAGCAGATGCTCAACATAGGGTGCAAGCAGCGACAGATGCGATAGTGTTCCGCGCGATGCTGGTTCAGCAAAAACGTTGGCTTCGGCCAAATCTCTGATACGGGACAACTCATCTGCAATACCTATGGGCCTTGCGCCACGGCCTACAAATTTCATGCCGTTGTAATCGGCAGGATTGTGGCTTGCGGTAATTTCCACGCCACCATCAACATCCAAATGAAACGAGGCAAAGTAGATTTCCTCCGTGCCAGTAAGACCGAGGTCAACCACGTCAGCTCCCGCATCAAGGAGACCTTCGACAAGGGCGGTCTTCAGGGAGGGGCCAGAAAGCCTTGCATCACAGCCAACAACGATCCTTCTTGCCGCGAGGCTTTGCGCGAAGGCGCGTCCGATGCGGTAGGCAATTGTCTCGTCAAGGTCGTAACCAACACGACCGCGGACGTCATAGGTTTTGAAACAGGTAAGAATAATCTGACACTCGCCCCACAGGTGATGCAGTCGTAAATGGTTATTTTGCTTTGTCAATGTTGAGCAAAATGCAATGTGGGGTGGTTGTCAATTTCATTCCGCAGCTAATCTGGCTTGCTCAGGTTTGAGAGTTTTGAATACTGATTCACATCAATGCGACTGACCCGGAACTATTGAAGACTGGGCCGCGTTACAGTCAATTGTTTCGATGTACCTTAAAACCCGAACGGAGAGGAAAAAGAAACCAATGGGTGAAATCTTCTCTAATGAGCTGATTTCCAGCCAGGAAGATGACGGCTATTATACGCCCGAAAAGCTCTCGGAATTGAAGCTGATCTTTGAGAGAGCCTGCCTTTTGGCCGGTATGCCGCCCAAGGTTGGCTTGCAGCGGGATGAGATGGCGATGCTTATTCTTGTCGGAAGTAAAATCTATAAAGACGAAGAATTGCTGGTGCAGGCAGCACTCAGGGTGATCGTCAAATCCCGTTGACATGATGCCGTTCGAAGTACGCTAAGGAATCACCTGAGCAGCGGCCCATCATGATCAAGGTAGGCAGTATCAAATGCGGCGAGTGCGATAAGGCCGGCCCGATCATCAAAGATGACTTGGCCTTCCCTAAAGGTCAGCAATCCTCGCTCACGCAGCTGCCGCAAGACCCTGTTGAGATGCACAGCTGTTAGCCCCAACGCATCGGCGAGCAGGTATTGTGAAAGCGGGCAGGCGTACCCTTCCTTGGTGGCAAGCCCCACCAATTTCAACCTTGCGCCGAGTTCCAACAAAAAATGCGCTGTTCGAACCAAGGCACTGCGCCGTCCGATATCGACCAGGTGTTCGACGACCATGGCCTCATCGCGCGAAGCCGCCCACAACACGGCTGTTGCCAGCCGTGGCGTTTTGGCAAAAGCTTCAATCAAGTCGACGCCCGTGACCTCCGACACCTCAATCCGCGTCAATGCTTCAATATTATGGTCCGAGGTCCGAAAGAGAACACTGCGCAGTCCCAGAAAATCGCCGGGGACCTGGAAATCTACGACTTGCCGGGCCCCCCCAGGAAGTAATTTGTATGAACACACCCAGCCATCGGCAAGGATATAAGCTGCCTGGCCCAATTGCCCCTCCAGAACCAGATCGCGCCCCACATCAAAACTCTTTCGTCTTTGGTGCAGGCCCTGGAGAACAGATAGCTCGAGCTCGGACAGTGCCACATAGGCTCCAAGCTTTCGCGCCAAAGGGGAGGTAAGCATCGTCATTATGAAAACCTTCGGTATGGTCAATTACCACGTTTCGCAGCGCGATTAACTAACGAATTTTTTCCCGATGGAGACTGATCTAAGTTAACTGACCCAATCAGCTGGCTCAGTTCCGTAGTCGTCATTTATGCCGGCCCATACACTTGGCGATCGTCTAAATCCGCGCGACACTAACTTCAATCAGTATACAATCTCTGGTAACGGCGCATAGTAAGTTAGGCCAGCTCCAGATGCAGACGTCGCGAAGCATGTTGCGTATGCGTTGGCCCGTAAGGCGATTTTTTGCCCCCTCATCGCCCCGTCGCCTGAGGGTCTTAGGTCTCCTAAATTTGCGTTGGATCGACAATCACTACTCTTATGAGCCTCGACAGACTCAATGATGAACAAAAATATGCCCGAAGCGGCACTTTCCAAATCAGGCCCGCAAGTCGCCGCCGAGGCCGTCATTGACCACCTTGGGGACAACTGTGGACCCTTCGTTGTTGCGGCGGAAACGACGCGCATGGCAATGGTTTTCACTGATGCAAAACGCAATGGAAATCCAATTATTTTCGCGAATAATTCATTCCTCGAGCTTACGGGCTACACCCGCAAGGAAGTCCTTGGACAAAAATTCAACTTTCTTCTTGCTCATGCGGCCGACGATGTTTCGCTGGCCCAGATCAAGGCCGAATTGGACGGCAGTGCCAAGAGCGGCGTTGAAATACTGTATTGCCGCAAGGATGGCACGGAATTCTGGGCTGCGGTTTTCATCAGTCCCGTCAAAGATGAAGCTGGTGGAATTGTCCAATACTTCGCGTCTTTCGTCGACCTCACCCAGCACAAGGAGGAGATGAAACAATCCCAAAGCCTGATAAACGAACTCAACCACCGCGTGAAAAATACACTCGCTACAGTTCAATCCATCGTCTGGCAGGCGCTGCGGTCGTCCGCCAGCCCGCAACTGATGCGTCAAACCATTGAATCACGGTTGCTGGCGCTTTCGCGGTCCCACGACCTTCTGACCCGCGGCAACTGGAAGAGCGCCGGCCTTCACGACATCATCAGTGATGCGCTCGAGCCATTCACTATCACCCATGCCCACAGCAAGCGAATTTCCATCAAGGGCGACAACATCCGATTTTCACCAAAGGCGGCTCTGGCACTGGGAATTGGCTTTCATGAGCTTGCAACCAATGCCGTAAAATATGGGGCTCTTTCAAATGCGTCGGGATCCATCACGGTGGAATGGTCACGCGGCAAGCCGAACCTGGACAACGACTATACGCTGGAATGGCGAGAGGTCGGTGGCCCGCAAATTGATCCCCCCAAACACCATGGATTCGGATCGGGAATGGTCAAGCGGGGGCTAGCACTTGAGCTGGGAGGAGAAATCAACTTGCACTACTTGAGGAACGGACTGGTATGCGTCATGAAATTTCCACCGCCCGTGGATAGTATTCGTGGATAACTATTTGCAACACAGGAAAATCCTCATTGTCGAAGATGAGATCATCATCCTGATGATGATGGAAGGAATGCTAGAGGACATGGGCTGCGAGGCGATTGCCACAGCCCACACCAATGACAGTGCCATCGCACTCATTCAGACCCAGTTTTTTGATGCTGCATTTCTGGACATGAACCTGAATGGCAATAGCAGCAGTGATGTCGCCGACATGCTGGTGGAATATCATGTGCCTTTCGCCTACTCAACTGGCAACAGCATTCATGACAACCGTGACGGATTTTGCAACCGGCCGGTGCTTCGCAAGCCATTCGGCGATGAAGAGTTCAACCGGGTGCTGAGTGCCCTGCTACATGATGGCGCAATGCAACCAAAACGCAACGCGGTACTGTAGATGGGCTTCTGTCATCAACCGTGAGCAATGTCATGCCCGTTTTTGCCATTCATGCCGATGTTGAGGGTGACGTCCAATCCAGAAACCATTCGCGCGCCCTCGTCGGGAGAAATTTATGACACGCCTGCACCTACATCCGGAGAGGCACCTCGTCTCGCGCATCGGCTGGTTGCGGGCTGCAGTTCTTGGCGCCAATGATGGCATAGTTTCCACCGCCAGCCTTATTGTGGGAGTGGCAGCTGCGTCGGCCACATCGTCGGATGTGTTGGTTGCAGGAATTGCCGGCTTAGTCGCTGGGGCCATGTCGATGGCTGCAGGTGAGTATGTATCTGTCAGTTCGCAATCAGACACCGAACAGGCCGACTTGGCCCGCGAGCGCGCCGAACTTGCCAGCCAGCCAGAATTGGAACGTGAAGAACTTGCGCAAATCTATGTAAAGCGCGGTTTGGAGCCCGCACTCGCCCGGCAGGTTGCCGACCAGTTGATGGCACGGGATGCACTGGCGGCACATGCCCATGATGAACTGGGAATTTCGGACGCGACAACGGCGCGCCCGGTCCAGGCGGCAGTGACTTCCGCCATTGCATTCGCTGTTGGTGCAGCAATGCCCCTGCTGATGGTCATCGTGGCGCCTCCTGCATTGCTTGTTCCCGTTGTTTCCATTGCATCGCTCGCATTCCTCGCAGTGCTTGGTGCCGTGGGAGCCCGGGCGGGCGGGGCAAACATCATCAAGGCTACAAGCCGGGTCACATTTTGGGGTGCCATGGCGATGGCACTGACGGCAGGGATCGGGGCGCTGGTTGGCACAGCAGTATGACACGTGGTAAATTTGACATCGCATTCGCTGCCTTACTTCAAAACGGAGATAGCCCATGACCACCCGCGTGAGAACCAGATATGATGCCGTTGCCATTTCCCTTCATTGGCTCACGGCGTTCCTGATCATATTCATGCTGGTCTTCGGCGAGGATTTGATGGACCGTCGTCATCCCGACATCGTGGGTGCCACTTGGCATGCCAGTATTGGTGCAGCGATCCTCATACTTTCGGTTTTGAGACTTGTGTGGCGCCTGACCACCCCCGCCCCTACGCTTCCACCAACAATGAAACCTTGGGAAGTCCTGCTTTCAAGGATCACCCACGTCATTTTCTACGTCATGATGATCGGCCTGCCGATAACCGGTTGGCTGGCCTTCAGCGAAACAGTGGCGAAGCATCCAGGCTTTGTTGGGGCCAGTTTCTTTGGGCTTTTTCCAATCCTGCAGGTGCCATCTGCGGTCGATTTTCCCTTTGACGACCTGCACGGATTGGGAAGCAATTTGATGATCGCCTTGGTTGCCTTGCATGTTCTCGCCGCCTTGAAGCACCAGTTTATGGATGATGACAATTTGCTGTCGCGTATGATACCGCTGAAATGGTTGGAATAATCAGGCAAATCCGGGGAAAAAGTCTACCTTGATCCGCGAGCGCGAGATGCCGAGTTGCTTCAGGACTCCCTGAAATCCCAGGACCATGGCGCGCGGACCGGAAATATAGAATGTCCTTTCCTGGAAGTCCGGCATCTCGCGTCGAATGAGAGCTGCATCAATGAAGCCGTGGTGCATATTTGTATCCAGCCTTGCGTCCTCAACTACGGCATAGACAGTTTTGATGCCCAATTCGCGTTCGGCACGATCAAACAGCTCGGCATAGGCAATGTCGCCAATGCTGTTGTTGCCGTAGAACATCACCACCGGAGGGGCCTCCCGGCGATTGACCATGTCCTCGACCATGCTCCTGAAAGGGGTGACCCCGATGCCGCCCGCAATGAAAGCCAGCTTTTTGCTTTTGTCCTTGGGCAATGTGAAGCTGCCTGCCACCTGTGAACCAAACACGACGTCACCAGGCCTCATGGCGAGCATGCTGCGCTTGAACGCGCTGGGTGCCTTGTAGAATTTGACCCCCAATCGCACCTCATTTCCGGAAGGCGCGGACGCAACGGTGAAGGGCCTGCGATTTCCGCGATTGTCGGGGTTTTTCACCTCCATGGTCCAGTCAAGATATTGCCCAGCCTTGAAAGCGAGCCTGTGGTTGGACTTGAAAACAAAGTCGTAGCATCCCGATGCCATTTTCTCGACGCGCAAAAGTGTGAGCATGTACCTGTACTTGGGGCTCACCGCAAAAGCGAAAATGTTGCCGATGAGGAATGCGGCTTCCGGTGTGGAATAGTAATCACCGATATGCACGTTGGGAGCGGACAACAAACCGACGATTGCGCCAAAGGCAAGGCCATGCACTCTTGACTGTGGCGCGGTCAATGGTTCGGTCAGCATGGCAAAGCCTGCAAACAACAAGGGCGAATAGACAAGCGCCTGGCTCAACGCCTCGCCGTACATTTCCGGCGTGGCCATTGCCAATGTAACCGCAAGATTGGCGGCAATGTAGGTGGCAACCATCCCG
>JANMKJ010000434.1:0-1818 GCA_031371945.1 Rhodobiaceae bacterium | reverse complement strand
ACCCGGCCCAGCGTTTCCGACATGCCCCATTCGGTCACCATGGCACGCGCCAGTTGGGTGGCCATCTGGATGTCCCCGGAAGCACCGTTGGTTACGTTTTTGGCACCGCCATGGATAAGCTCGGCTTCACGGCCACCAAACAGAACCGCCATGCGGCTGTCACACCATTCACGCGTGTGGCTGTGGCGATCGCCTTCCGGCAGGTTCATGGTCACGCCAAGAGCGCGGCCGCGGGGGATAATGGTCACCTTGTGCAAGGGGTCATAGGGCACGACGAGGCCGACAATGGCGTGTCCTGCCTCATGGTAAGCCGTGTTGCGGCGCTCTTCTTCGCTCATCACGAGGGTGCGGCGTTCAGCACCCATCATGACCTTGTCCTTGGCGTGCTCGAACTCGGCCTGGGTTACAACACGCTTGTTGCGGCGTGCTGCCAGCAAGGCAGCTTCGTTCACCAAGTTCGCCAAGTCAGCGCCCGAAAATCCGGGCGTGCCACGGGCAATGACTTTCGCGTCAATATCTGGCGCCAAAGGAACATTCTTCATGTGCACCAGCAAGATTTGTTCGCGGCCCTTAACATCCGGGTTGCCAACCGTGATCTGCCGGTCAAAGCGGCCAGGCCGCAACAAGGCAGGATCAAGAACATCGGGGCGGTTCGTTGCCGCAACAAGGATCACGCCTTCATTGGCTTCAAAGCCGTCCATTTCAACCAGCAACTGGTTGAGCGTCTGTTCGCGTTCATCGTTGCCACCGCCAAGGCCAGCACCACGGTGGCGGCCAACGGCATCAATTTCGTCGATGAAGATAATGCATGGTGCGTTCTTCTTGGCCTGCTCAAACATGTCGCGCACGCGGCTTGCACCAACGCCGACAAACATTTCCACGAAGTCAGAGCCTGAAATCGTAAAGAAGGGCACATTGGCCTCACCCGCAATGGCACGCGCCAATAGGGTTTTACCCGTACCCGGCGGGCCAACAAGCAAAGCACCCTTTGGAATCTTGCCGCCCAGTCTCTGGAACTTGTGCGGATCCTTCAGGAAGTCAACGATTTCAACCAGGTCTTCCTTGGCTTCATCGACACCTGCAACATCATCAAACGTCACCTTGCCATGTTTTTCAGTCAGTAGCTTCGCCTTGGACTTTCCAAAGCCCATGGCCTTGCCGGAGCCGGACTGCATCTGCCTGATAAAAAATACCCAGACACCAATCAGCAACAGCATCGGCAGCCAATAGATCAACGCATTGCTCAGCAGGGAATCGCTCTGCTGAGGCTTGAAACTCACATCCACGCCCTTGTCGCGCATTGTCTTGATATCTTCAGGATTGACAACGCCATAGGCTTGTACGGCCTTGCCATCGCTCGATTTGCCTGAAATCGCTTCACCGGAATAGGTGACCGATTTGATCTCACCTGAATTGACCCGGTCAAAAAACTGCGAATAGCTGATTTCAGTGGCACTCGCCCCGCCTACCTGCCCTTGGAACAGGCTGAACAATGCAAACAACAGCAGGGCGATGACGATCCAGACGGCAAAATTACGGAATTGGTTCACTGACTTCCTCAAATCTCTCAAAGCTGGCCTTTAACGCCACTCGAGTATTCTACCCAAACGTTGAATGTAACATAAGATGTGATTAACCCAATTCCAAGCATCTAACTATCGTAAACAACGCATAAATTTTGCAATAACCCCATGCGCAAGGCCCAGATGCGGGCAGGCAACCCCGCCATTTTCCAGCACAATACTGGGCAATCCGGCTTGCACGAAACTTCTCGGGCCAATCGTGCCGGGAACGACTGTGCCGCATGGCGCACGCGTG
>JANMKJ010000421.1:0-4826 GCA_031371945.1 Rhodobiaceae bacterium | reverse complement strand
CTTTGTAGCTCCTTGCGCACGACTAAACGCTGCTTTTAAGTCAGCAATTGAGGAAACATTTTCCGCCACTGCCCCCATGGCGCGGGAATGAGCGGCAAAGTCCACCGCAAACGGTTCAGTCTCAATGTTGCAATCTTCAATCAGATTATTGAACGACACGTTGCCCGTATTGTTCTGCAATTTGTTGATGACTGCAAAGCCGCCATTGTCGCAAACAATTATGATCAGCTTGCGGCCGTTGAGTACTGATGAATAGATATCGGAGTTCATCATCAAATAGGAGCCGTCACCGGTAAAAACGATGGTTTCGCGCTCCGGCTCGCTTTCCATTTGTGCAATTCTCGCTCCCCAACCGCCGGCAATTTCGTAACCCATGCAGGAGTAACCAAACTCAATATCAACTGAGCCCACGGAAAGTGTTCGCCAGTTGGCGGCCACTTCAGCCGGGAGACCACCTGCCGCCGCAACAATACGGTCACGCGGATGGCACACTGTGTTTATTGCGCCAATGACTTGCGCATACGACATCGGGCGATTCGTGCCCGTGGCAGTCGCCGGGCTGATATTGCCGTCGACATAGAGGTCCCATGCCTTTCGTTCGGCAGCAGCCTGGTTGCTCCAGTCGTTGGTTGACTGATGGTCGCCTAGAGCTTGCGACAGCTTGATGATTGACAAAAGTGCATCGCCTACAACCGCTGTCGCCATATGTTTGCTGGCATCAAATCGCCCGACGTTCACTGAAATTATGCGAGCTTCGCGATCGAAAGCTGTCCAGGACCCCGTCGTGAAGTCCTGCAAACGGGTACCGACCGCCAAAATGCAATCGGCTTTTGCAGCAATCGCATTGGCGGAGTTGGATCCGGTAACACCGATGGGTCCGGCGTTGAGGGAATGACCATGCAGTAGATTGGCCCTGCCAGCGATGGTTTCAACGACTGGAATGTTGTGGGTTTCGGCAAAACGCTGCAACTCCGCCGCCGCTCCTGAATACTGCACGCCACCACCGGCAATGATAAGTGGACGCTGTGCGGCTCGCAGCATGCCCGCTGCCGATATGATTTCCACTTGATCAGGTGTTTGCCGGCGAATGTGATGGGTGCGTTCGGTGAAAAATTCTTCCGGATAGTCGAAGCTCCAACCCTGTACATCTTGCGGCAAGCCGATAAATACGGGCCCGCAATCTGCGGGGTCCAACATGGTAGCAATGGCTTTCGGCAATGATTGTATAATTTGCGCCGGGTGGGTAATCCGGTCCCAATAGCGCGTTACGCTCTTAAAAGCATCATTCACGCTTATTGTAGGATCGCCAAAATGTTCGACCTGTTGCAACACCGGGTCGGGCAAACGGCTTACATATGTGTCGCCACACAGGAAGAGGATGGGCAAGCGGTTGGTGTGGGCCAGGGCCGCGGCTGTGACCATGTTGGTGGTACCCGGCCCTGCTGAAGCGGTTGCAAACATAAATCGGCGACGCAGTTTCTGCTTGGCGTAAGCAATGGCGGCGAGCGCCATGGACTGCTCGTTCTGCCCACGCCAAAGAGGCAACTCATGTCGATACTCGTAAAGGGCCTCACCCAGGCAAATGACGT
Source organism: Rhodobiaceae bacterium (assembly GCA_031371945.1). GTDB lineage: Bacteria > Pseudomonadota > Alphaproteobacteria > Rhizobiales > Aestuariivirgaceae > Aestuariivirga. The sequence continues at coordinate 3,237 of JANMKJ010000421.1, read as the reverse complement.
TTCCATGGCCAAAAATGCCAAAACCACCACCGCAAAATCGCTGTCTGCTGCCATCGATTTCAATAAACTGGTTGGCCAGGTGCCGTACAAGGGCCTGTGCCGTGGTCAAGCGAATGGTGCGTGGTTGTTGCTGCATGAAGTTACTCCGACCGTACTTGACGAAAAACACTAGATCGTGTCTATCTGTTTTGCAAGCGCTTGCAATGAAAGGTCGCCAGATGTCGCAGATTGGGGTGGGAATTGTCGGTGGCGGCTACATGGGCAAGGCACATGCAGTGGCCATGGCAGCGGTTGGTGCGGTGTTTGACACAGCGCTTCGACCATCACTTGAGGTGGTTTGCACGACAACGCAGGAAGGGGCCGCCAAGAAGGCGCGACAGTTTGGCTTCAAGCGCTCCACTTCGGATTGGCGAGTACTGGTGGATGATCCGGCGGTGCAGGCTATCGTGATTGCAAGCCCTCAAAATACGCATCACGACATTGCACTTCATGCTTTTGCACGTGGAAAACATGTGCTTTGTGAAAAACCGCTGGGCCTCAGCCTAGCCCAGAGCCAAGCCATGCTGGAAGCGGCCGAGATAAGCGGCCGCGTTCATATGGTGGGTTTCAACTACATCCGCACGCCCGCTTCGCAATTGGCACGCCAGATAATCGCGCGTGGTGAAATTGGAAACATTACGTTCCTGCGCGCCGAGCACACGGAAGACTTCCTCAGTGACGCTTCGATTGCCGGCGACTGGCGCACGCAAGGCCGTGCCAATGGCAATATGGGCGACCTGGCACCCCACATCATCAACGCAGCTTTGGCACTGGCCGGGCCAATCACCTCGTTGGTTGCCGATATCGCAACGGTGCACGGCACGAGAGGTGGCGTCGCCGTGACCAACGATGACCAGAGTGCCATCATGTGCCGATTTGCAAGTGGTGCCATGGGACAGCTGTTTGTCAGCCGCATGGCGACGGGCCGCAAGATGGGCTATGCCTACGAAATTTACGGAACCAGGGGCTCCATACGATTTGATCAGGAAGACCAGAACGCGCTGTGGCTCTACCGTGCGGAAGGGGCAGATGAGCGCCGGGGTTTCACCAAAATCTTGACTGGCCCACTGCACCCTGATTACAAGCCATTCTGCCTGGGACCAGGGCATGGAACGGGTTATCAGGACCAGATCATCATTGAAGCCCGGGATTTTCTGCAAGCCATCCATGAAGGTAGATCCTCGTGGCCGAGCTTTCGTGACGGCATGATGGTAAACCAAGTAATTGAAGCCAGTTGGCGCTCCCATGAAGGGAGATGCTGGGTCGATGTTTGAGAGCGTGAAATGACAATAAAAATTGGAAATGCACCCTGTTCCTGGGGTGTCGAATTTGCCACTGATCCACGCAATCCACCCTGGTTGCGGGTTTTGGATGAATGCAAATCTGCGGGCTATGATGGCATTGAACTCGGACCCATCGGCTTCATGCCGGAAGATCCTGCGCTATTGGGCGACGCACTGTCAAAACGCGAATTGCAATTGATAGGCGGCGTTGTTTTTCGTCCGTTCCATGATGTAGCGAAATGGGACGACGTGAAAGATGCAGCAATGCGCACCTGTAAATCGCTTGTGGCCCACGGTGCAAAGCATTTGGTGCTGATAGATTCAATTTCGCCACGCCGGGCACCTACCGCAGGAAGGCCTGATGAAGCTGAGCAAATGTCGAAAGCGGAGTGGCATGGCTTTGCTTCGCGATTTCGGGAAATTGCAAAGATGGGAACTGAGGAGTTTGGCCTGACGACGTCATTGCACCCCCATGCCGCGGGTTTCATCGACTTTGAAGAAGAAGTAGAAAGACTGCTGCAAGACATCGATGCCGGGCTTTTGAAGCTGTGTCTCGATACCGGTCATTCGCACTATGCAGGTTTTGATCCCGTCGCATTTATGAAGCGACACATGGATCGGTTGGCCTACGTGCATTTCAAGGACATCAACCAAGACGTCAAAGCCAACAGTGTTGCTAACCGCACAGACTTTTACACGGCATGCGGCCAAGGCATTTTCTGCAACCTTGGGAAAGGCATGACCGATTTCACAGCGGTGCGAAAGCTTCTACTCGACTCAGGTTATGATGGCTGGTGCACGGTGGAACAGGATTGCGATCCCGCAGGCTCAACCAGCCCCGTCGCTGATGCCCGGGCAAATCGTGATTACCTGAGTTCAATTCATTTCTGATTTAAGGAGTTAGCGGATGGCACGATTGGGTTGGGGCATGATTGGCGGGGGCGAAGGAAGCCAGATTGGGCCTGTTCATCGCATCAGTGCGGCCATGGATGGGCGTTTCGATTTCCAGGCGGGCGCTCTCGACGTCAATGCCGCCAAAGGCCGTGACTTCGCCCGCAGCCTTGGCATCCCTGACGACCGCGCCTATGGGGATTGGAAAGAAATGTTGGCCGGTGAGACGAAACGCAAGGATCGAATTGATCTCGTTACTGTCGCAACCCCCAATTCCACACACTATGCGATTACAAAGGCGTTCCTTGAAGCGGGCATTCATGTGCTGTGTGAAAAGCCGATGACCGTGACGGTTGAGGAAGCTGAAGACATAGCGGCTATCGCCAAGCGCACGGGCACGATTTGCGCTGTAAACTATGGCTACACCGGTTATTCACTGGTGCGCCACATGCGTGCCATGGTCGCGCGCGGTGACCTCGGCAAGATACGATTGATTGTTGTCGAGTTTTCTCACGGGTTCCATGCCGATGCAGCGGATGCAGACAACCCGCGCATGCGCTGGCGCTATGACCCGGAACAGGCCGGAATTTCCGGCCAGTTTGCTGACTGTGGCATTCACGCATTGCACATGGCAAGCTTCGTATCGGGCCAAAACGCCCGCGAACTCTCAGCAGATTTCGTCTCAACCATTGCCGGCCGCAAGCTGGAAGATGATGCCATGGTCAACGTGAGGATGGATGGCGGAACGACATTGCGCCTGTGGACGAGTTCGGTGGCAATCGGGAGTTTCCATGGTTTCAATATTCGCGTTTTTGGTGAAACGGGCGGACTACGCTGGGCCCAGCAATGGCCGGACCAGTTGCAGTGGACACCCCTCAACGGTCGCACTGAAACCATCGAACGCGGCATGGGCGGGCTGTCGTCAGATGCGGAACGGGCCACACGCATCGCCACAGGTCATTCCGAAGGCATGCTAGTGGCCTTTGCAAACATCTACACTGACCTTGCTGATGTGATATCGGCC
>JANMKJ010000406.1:0-11480 GCA_031371945.1 Rhodobiaceae bacterium | reverse complement strand
GGTGCCGAGGTAACTGCCATGAACCACGTCTGCCTGCAGGTGGAGAGTATAGAGATTGCGGCAGAAGCACTTCGCAAACTCGATGTCCCGTTGACGACAGAACCCAAACTCGGGCTCGATGGTAACAATCAGTGCTGGTTCCAGGATCCCGATGGCAACAGGATAGAGCTGATGCAGATGCTGGAGGGCAACATGCAGCAAGCAGCTATAAAACGGATGACCGCCTAGAAGCTTGGCTTTGACCGCAAGAGGCCCTTGAACAGGTCCTGCAGAATCGAAAGGTTGTTGCCCACGATCGGCGTTGTGCGGGAATTGATGTTGATGATGCGGCCATCTTCTAGGCCATACTGGGCAAAACTGGCTACCTGGTCGTTCTTGTCAAACCGGACAGCGATAACTTCCCGGCTGGTTTCCTTGGCTTGCAGGAATGAGCGCCCTTCGGTTACGCTGGTGATGTAGTAATTGCTGTCACCCTGAAAGTTAACGCTGGCCGTTGTCGAAGGTGAGCCTAAGATGCCCTCAACTTCGGTCTTTGACATGCCCTCGGATATTTGCCCAAATGCACCGGGCCTGGCTATATAACCATGATGGGAGATTTCCGGCGAACATGCCGTAATCAAGGTTGCGAAGAGTGCCGCAACCAGCCACATAGAAACGGTCTTGAGGGTTCTTTCCGTCATCACGATCAAGTTCATTCCACCAAACATTATTAACTCTTTAACCCGAGCCGGACTTTGACAGCAAGCCCATGATACTCAATCGATTATTCAAGCCCAAAGAAAGGCCAGAACGGCGGCTTTACGGGGCAATTGTGGCTGCGGCGCGGCATCCTCGTTTTTATCAGGAAATGGGGGTTGCGGATACTATTGACGGCCGTTTTGAGATGATCGTGCTTCATCTTTTTCTCGTTCTTGACCGCCTCAAGTCGGAAGGAGTTGAGGATCTGCGGCAAAATCTGACTGATGAATTCTTCAACGACATGGACGGCTCGCTGCGCGAGCTGGGCGTGAGTGATGTAACGGTGGGAAAAAAGGTCCGCAAATTGGCGGAATCCTACTATGGCCGCGTGCTGGCCTACGACAATGCGTTGGCCCAACCCGAATTGCTTGATGAAACTTTACGGCGCAATGTCTACGATGCGGAAATGTCACAAGATTGCATCAAGTCCCTGGGCAGCTATATAAAGCACGCCAAGCGAACCTTGGGTGCAGCAGCCCTCGTTGACATATTGGGCGCCGAGTTGAAGTTCCAATGAAACAGTCCGAATTCGAGTTTTCACGTCCCCTACCGGTAGACCGGGTTCCGAACCTCGGCAGCCGTGACCGAATCAGCGCCGAGCCCGCTGAGTGTGAAAAACTAGCCCTTCGCTTCGGCATTCCCCAAATCCTTGCCTTGAGCGCTTTCCTTACGTCATTGCCTTGGCGCGGCGGGGGCCTCAAAATCACAGGCCCAGTCTCGGCAGAAATTGAGCAGATATCGGTTGTCAGCCTGGAGAGTTTCCGAACCAAGATTGAAATTGCCGTCGAACGTTATTTTCTGCCGCCACACAAGGGAGCAGCCACCAGCGAGGAAGATGTGGATATAATCCAGAACGGAGTTGTCGATCTCGGCGAAATCGTTGCCGAGACATTGGCCCTGGAACTTGATCCCTATCCGCGCATGCCGGGAGAGGTATTTGACGATATCCAGGAAGACGTGGATGAGTCCAAGGTGACGCCCTTTGCCGCCCTTTCAAAACTGGCGCCTTCATCCGGCGGCGGCAAAAAATAAGGGTTGTTTCCCCTGCGTTTGCCTCTATTTTCATCAACCATATGAAAACTGATTTGACGATAGCTCTTGATGCCATGGGCGGAGACTTCGGCCCCAGCATTGTAATCCCTGGTGCTGAGCGTGCCGCCATTCGCCACCCGAGTTTCAAGTTCCTGCTCTTCGGCGATAGGGCAAAAATTTCACCACTCCTCGACCAATACCCAAGGCTCAAGGCCCGCGCCGAAATTCGCCATAGTGACGTAGCCGTCGCCATGGATGAAAAACCCAGCCAGGCTCTACGCCACGGCCGTGGCAAGAGCAGCATGTGGCAGGCCATTGATGCCGTCCGCAATGGCGATGCCCATGCCGCAGTGTCAGCCGGCAATACCGGCGCACTCATGGCCATGTCCCGCTTCATCCTGAAAACCGTGCCCGGAATTTCACGCCCCGCCATAGCGGCGATCTGGCCCACACTGCGCGGTGAAAGCATTGTACTTGATGTAGGTGCCACGATAGGTGCTGATGCATCCCAACTGGTTGAGTTTGCCATCATGGGAGAGGCCATGGCACGCTGCCTGTTTGGCCTGACCAAGCCTACGGTCGGACTTCTCAACATTGGGGTGGAAGAGGTCAAAGGCCTTGAGCAAGTGAAGGACGCAGCCAAATTCCTGCGCGAAATGAACCTGCCCATGGAGTATTTCGGTTTTGTCGAAGGTGATGACATTGGCAAGGGAACTGTTGACGTCGTCGTCACTGAAGGCTTCACCGGCAACATAGCGTTGAAAACGGCGGAGGGTACAGCCAAGCAGGTTGCCAGCTATCTCAAGCTGGTCTTGAATCGCACGCTGATGTCGAAGCTCGGAGCTGTGATGGCGCGCGGCGCCTTTGCGGCATTGCGTGACCGCATGGACCCGCGCAAGCACAATGGCGGCGTGTTTACGGGGCTGAATGGCATCGTAGTGAAAAGCCATGGCGGTACCGATGCTTTGGGATTTGCCACCGCTATTGACGTGGCCATCGAAATGGTCAGCAATGGACTTGTAACTAAAATTGCCGAAGACATGGCTGAAATGAAAGCGATCATGAGTCCGGAAGTCCAGGTGGCCGTGTGAGTGGGGTAGGTTTGCGAACAGTAATCGAAGGCGTGGGTTCTGCTTTGCCCAAGCGCATCATGACCAACGCGGATATCAGCAAGATCGTTGATACCAGTGATGAGTGGATCGTCGAGCGTACAGGCATAAAAGCCCGCCACATTGCCGATGAGAGTGAAACTACCCGGACCCTCGCTGTGCAGGCCGCAAAGAATGCACTTGCCCATGCAGGACTGGAGGCCACGGATATTGACCTCGTCATTGTAGCAACGTCCACGCCCGACAGAACCTTTCCGGCAACCGCCACGCAAGTGCAGGCCGATCTCGGCATTGCCCGCGGCGCTGCATTTGACGTGCAGGCCGTTTGCTCGGGCTTCGTTTATGGCCTCACCATTGCCGACAATATGATCCGCGGCGGTCAGTCGAAATGTGCGTTGGTCATTGGCTCTGAGACTTTTTCCCGTATTCTGGATTGGAACGACCGCACGACCTGCGTCTTGTTCGGCGACGGCGCAGGCGCAGTCGTGGTCCGGGCGGGCAACGGCCAGGGCACCAATGACGACCAAGGCATTCTCGGTTGCCAGATCCATGCGGATGGCCGCTATAGTGACAAACTGTATGTCGACGGCGGACCATCGACCACCAAGACGGTCGGTCACCTCCGAATGGAGGGCAGGGATGTTTTCAAACACGCGGTCACAAATATTGCCTCCGTCATGCAGGAGACCATAGCCCATGCAGGCCTGAAGCCCATGGACATAGACTGGTTTGTGCCGCACCAGGCCAATCGCCGTATCCTTGAAGGAACCGCCAAAAAACTGGGCATTCCTGAAGATCGCATCGTCATAACCTTGGACCGCCACGGAAACACCTCGGCAGCTTCGATCCCGCTGGCCTTTGATGCCGCTATCCGGGATGGCCGCATCAAGCGGGGCCAACTTGTTTTGATGGAAGCCATGGGAGGTGGCTTTACATGGGGCGCAGTTCTCGCTAGGTTTTAGAGAGACTCGTAACCTATTGAGTTCTCATAATTTTCTATTGACCCCAGCGTAAGGCCGAAATAACTTACGAAGGGTCCGTGCAGGGGAAATACATGGCTAGCAAAACTCTTACGCGTGCTGATTTAAGTGAGGCAGTTCATCGTGACATCGGTCTGTCGCGCACCGAATCAGCCGAAATGGTCAAATCAGTCCTTGATCTCGTTTCGGAAGCCCTGGTTCAGGGATCATCGGTGAAACTATCATCATTTGGCACCTTCATGGTGCGCAGCAAGAAGGGCCGCATCGGCCGCAATCCAAAAACTGGTGAAGAAGTGCCAATTACGCCACGCCGGGTCATGGTATTTCGCCCGAGTCAGGTTATGAAGAATGTTATCAACGGTCTTGAACCGGGTGCCGAAGAAGAGTGATCCTCGGCTGCGGGTAATCAGGAGATAGGCATTGGAAAAATCCCCGGATGCATTCCGGACAATTAGTGAAGCGGCAGAGGAACTTGATGTTCCACAACACGTGCTGCGATTTTGGGAAACGCGGTTCACCCAGATAAAGCCCATGAAACGGGCAGGGGGCAGGCGTTACTACCGCCCGGCTGATCTGGATTTGCTCAAGGGCATCCGCAGCTTACTCTATTCTGATGGCTATACCATTCGTGGTCTGCAGCGCATTCTCAAGGAAGATGGCGTTGCCTACGTGGGTGGTATTGGCAGGGGCGAGATCACCGCCAAGAAGCGGGATCTCGAACTGGACGGGGCCCCACGGCCTGGCCAGGCGCAATTTGCCCCGCGCATCGTAAAGCCGGGTGCCAAACCGCCGGCAGCACGGCCCGTAGCATCGGTCGGGGAGGCGCCGGTCATTGTACACAAACTCTCGGATATTCAAGCAGATACGCTCAAATCGGCACTGCGGGAACTCGGCGAGGCACGGAAGATGCTGGACCCAACCTCGCGCGTCTAGGCCGGTTTCCGGCAATACAAAATAAACACTGCTTGTTTAAGGCTAATTCCATGGAACCTGGAAGGGGCTTGGCATTGCTATGACGATTTGGCGCGCAATTGTGCTGGCCATCAATCTGGTAGGCGTTCGGTTTGGTGGGGCAGCAATAGCGCTTGCCAGCCAAATCCTGCTTGCGCGCCTGCTCACCCAAGACCAGGTGGGCGTGGTGTTCATGGGCATGAGTGCGGCGGCTTTCCTGGGCCTGCTGGTAACGGGTGGATACCCTCAGCTCGCCATAACCTGCCTGCCGCGCTACTACTCGCTCGGCCGCACCAACCTGATTCATGCTTTCCATGCCGCATTTCTGCATGACAGCCTCAGGATCACGTTGTGCACGTTTGCCGTGGCAGCTGGTGTCTACTACTTCCTCCCGCTGGACAGCGGGTTGAAAAAGGCACTGCTTATTGGATGACTTTCCGCGCCAGACACGGCGGCGATCCGTATCAACAGTTCAGTGGCCAATTCCTTGCGGCGCTATGCTCTGTCCTACGTCCCGGACTTTTTGTACCGCCCCGGCCTGCTGCTGCTGTTCCTTCTGGCGGCCTGGGGGTTTGGGCTAAATCTGACGGTCAACCAGGCCCTCTGGGCTTTTGTGATTTCCAACACCATTGTGGCCGTTGCGCAGGCCTTCATGATCGGCAACAAGGGTGCACGCTCTGGTCTGAAGTGGTCCGGCCGGCATAATCTGGCGCCGGTCATGCGTAGCCGCGCCGCGGCACTTGTATTGGTCGGTATAGTTGCCGCATCATTCTCTGACATCGTCACTCTGATTGCTGGTTTTTTCCTTGATGCATCAGATGTGGCCGTGGTTGGCGTTGCCATACGCCTGGCAGCTCTTGCCGGATTCATCACTCAGGCCAGCCAACAGTTCATCCTGCCCGACCTCACCGACGCCATGACCCATGGAACGTCCAAGCATGTGCACGCGCTGCTGTTACGCATCAACGCAATCTCGATGGTTGCCATTCTTGCCTGCGTTGCCGGTGCCATTGTTTTAGGTCCCTATGCCTTACGCGTATTTGGTTCGGGCTATGAAGTTGGGCATTGGCCACTCGCGCTATTCATGGTGAGCCAGACGTTCCGTTCAGCCAGCGGCATGAACCAGTATTTGCTGTCACTCGGCGGACACCAGATCAAAACCGCAGGTTCCTGCATCGTGGCAATGGTAGTCCTGGTGGCCGCTACGGCACTTTTGACGCCCCACTTCGGGATCATGGGTCTGGCCGCCGCCGTAGTCGCGGCGGATGCCATCTGGGCCGTACTTCTGGCAGTCCAGTCCCAGCGCCTGACGGGTCGCAGGGGTGATATCCTTGGCGTTTTGCAGGATCGGCAAGCCCACGCGGCGTGATTACAATCAACACTTCCGTTTTTGAACCGAGGGTGCTAAACGCCCACCCAGTCGGAGCGTAGCGCAGCCCGGTAGCGTACTAGTCTGGGGGACTAGGGGTCGCGGGTTCGAATCCCGCCGTTCCGACCATTTACATCAGGTTGCGGGCCTGGGCTTTACGGCATAGGCAACCGAGGCCGCATAAAGGCCCCACATCATCCCGAGCAACCAGTAGAGATGGCGCCAGTGGTCCGTGTCGATCTGGACCCCTTGAAGCAGCGTAGCCAGTAACGGGCAAAACACCGCAATCGCGTAGTTTTGCCACGGTGTGCGCATGAAAACCGTTTTGAATCCGATGACAAGCGTGCTGACGACTAACAGCATGTAGGCAAATCCGCCAAGCCAGCCGTAGGCTGCGAAAGCGTTGATGAAGGTATTGTGCGGGTCCTGGCCGAAGTAGAAGTGAAACTGCAGGGGCCCAAACCCCAAGGGTCGGACCAAGAGAAGCGGGATGCTGTTAAGTTGGTTTCCAAACCGCCCCATCTCGCCCGCATCATAGTCTTTCACCAGCGTGAAGCGATCCAGGAAAAGGCTGCGGATCTCAGGAATTGACAGCAGAAGTGCGAGCAACGCAACAATTCCAATGATGCCGAATATCGTAAGCACAATAATGCGACCCCGCATTTTTACGGAAGGCGTGAGCAGGAATGTGAAAGCCACGGCCAGTGCGGCGGAAAATATAAAGCTGATCCATGCGCCACGGGAAAACGCCAAAAAAATTGCCGCAAGTATCAGGACGAACGCAATGCTGGACAGCACCTTGCGCTGTTGCGTACCGAGCAGGAAGCTATGCAGGAGCATGATTCCCGGGGGAATGAGGTAGGTTGAAAACACGTTGGGATCCTTGAAGGTTCCCACGGCACGGAGTTTGTAGGCAAATACGTCCGCTGTGCCAGCCACATCGAAGTAACCCAGGAGGCCCAGAAATGAAACGATGGCAGCCGCCACGATCCATGCGTTGCGAATGGTGGCCATACGGCGCATTGGATCATGGGCCACGTAGAATGCAAAGAAAATCGCAGTGACAGCCATGTAGGACGACGTGATGACAAACATCCGCACAATCTGATCATCGCCAACAACATAAAGGGAACTGACATAGGCTCCGAAGTTATACAAAAAAAGGTAGGCGAGAAGTGGCACTATGGCAGTGCTGAGTGTCAAGCCGGATGCAATATGCAACGCCAGCACGGCCACAAACAAAACATCACAGATCGCAGGTTCGACCCTCACAAAAAAACTGCTGGCGAGCATCAGCCAAACTGCGGCGGTCTGTAATTGCAGCAGGGTGAAGCCCCTGCTGTTTGCTCCGTTTAACGCGATGCCAGAGGACTGGTTCAATACGCATTCTCCGTGTCAAACAACGCAAACGGTGTTTTGGCCAGAATGTAAAGATCAAGCGCCAGCGACCAGTTATCGATGTAGTAGAGGTCGTGCTCGACACGCCGTTCAATTTTTTCCGCCGTATCGGTCTCGCCGCGCCAGCCATGGATTTGCGCCCAACCCGTGATGCCTGGCTTTACCCGGTGGCGGGCGAAGTAACCATCAACCACGTCATGATAAAGCCGCTCGGCGGCCTTGGCACGGCTGGCATGGGGACGCGGACCCACCAGTGAAAGATTGCCAATCAGTACGTTGAACAACTGGGGCAATTCGTCCATGCTGGTGCGACGGATGATTTTTCCGACGCGGGTAATCCGGGGATCGCTTTTAGTGGCAAGTCTTTCTGCCGAGAAATCTGATAGCGCATGATACATTGATCGGAACTTGTAGACTTCAATCAGTTCATTGTTGAAACCGAAGCGCTTCTGCTTGAAAAACACCGGTCCCTTGCTTTCGAGTTTCACGGCGATTGCAATGAGCAGCATCACCGGTGACAGCATTAACAATGCAAGGGTGGCGATAACCTTGTCTTCAACAGACTTGACGATAGCTCCCCAGTCACCCAGCGGCTTGTCAAATACATCGAGGAAGGGAACATTGCCAACGTAGGAGTAGGCCCGCGGCCGGTAGTGCAGTTTCTGGTTCTGGGCGCTCAGGCGGATATCGACCGGCAATACCCACAGGCGTTTGAGAATGTGCAGCAGGCGTTCCTCTGCCAAGAGCGGCAAGGTGACCAACAGGAGGTCTACCCGGGCATTGCGCACAAATTCTATGAGTTGGGAAATGTTGCCAAGTGTTGGAACGCCGATGTTAGTTGCGTTTGTCCGGTCTGCTCCACGGTCATCAAAAACGCCAACCACCGTGACGTCAGTTTCCTCGGAAAGATAAAGCGCCCGGTACAGCTGCTGCGCCGGTTCACCCCCGCCAACAAGTACCGCGTGGCGGTTCAACTGGCCGTTCTTGTTCCAGTGCTGCACCAGGGCAGAAAGTGCCATCCTGGTCAGAGGCAGGACCGCCAGTCCGGTCAGGAACCAAAGGCCAAGCCAAATTCGCGAATAGTTGTCGGCAATCTTGGTGGCAAACATTAACACGGTGATCGCCGCGAAAATCAGGGTCCAGCGCACCATGCTGATGGAAACCTGGTTTGCGGGATTGAGAAGGCTGCGGATGCTGTATCCACCGGAGACCTGCATCGCGACGGGGAAGGCAATGGTGACCATCAAGATCATGGGGATGTAGAGCTCCGGGGATGCAAGCGTGCCAAATCCAGGATAGGAGGCAAAGATGCCGGCACCGGTGATGAAAATGACCAGCCCTTCTACGAAACGCGCCAGGGCAGCAATAATCCGTGAGGAGATGAACTGTGACGTTGGCAGGTCCTGCAGCGGCAATCCGCCGTCAAAACCTTCCACAACTTTGGGTGCAACAACAAGTTTGAATTTTTCTGGGCTGGTCTTCATCGGAGGTGGTGCTTCGCTTTGAAACAGAGATGAGTTTTGCCATCTACCCAGCAAGCCCCGCGCCTTATCGGTGCTGCCCTGTTTTATTGGTCAAACAGGGTTAACGCGGGGTTAAAATCTGTCCAATTTTGCGTCAGTTGGCGCGCAAATCGCCATAGAACGCGAGCACGTTTTTGACCATTTGGCCGGCCCCAAATCGGGTCCTGACGGCATCGGAAAGGGCTGAAGCCGTTTGCGCGGCAGACTGCGGAATTGCCAGAGACATTTCAATGTGCCGGGCGAGCGCATCGGCATTGCCGGGCGGGCATAAATTCTCCGCCGCAAGTATTTCCGGAATGCCACCAACATTGCTGGCAATCATCGGGACCCGGCCCGCGGCTGCCTCGAGCACGACGTAGGGAAACGACTCGGCCCGCGACGGCATGACCAGTAGTTTTCCACATTTCAGCGCAGTTGCCGTGGGCAGTCGCCCTAGAAATTTGACCCGGCTCAATAATCCGAGGTCGGCAGCCTGCTTTTGAAACATCGCCTGGTCTGGACCGTCGCCCACCAGATTGGCGCTGATAGTCCGTTTGCGACTTACCAGCGCCACCGCATTGAGCAAGACATCAACGCCCTTTAGCATCCTCATGTCGCCCATGAACAGTACGTCGGCGGCATCATCATTGGGCACGACTTTTACAAATTCTTCGGGCCATAGACCGTTATAAACAACGGTGCTCGCCTTGTTCGCCAATCCGATCTTTTCAACGAAGCATTGTCGCTCAAACTCACAAACGAAAATCATGCCTGTCCCAATTCGAGCGAGAATCCACTCCGTCGCCAAGAACACAACGCCGGGAAAGGCCAGCCAATTGTAATGCAGGCTTCCGCCGTGAGGCGTATAGACCGATGGAAGGTTGAGCAAACGTGCCGCTAGCCTCCCATAAAGGCCTCCCTTTGCCCCATGGCCATGAATGACATCGGCGGCGATCTCGCGGGCATGGGCCCTTGTACTGAGTGTTGCCGAAACATCGCCCAGGCCCGGCAACCTCGAAATCTCGATGCGCTTGATGCCCAGTGAACAGTGGGGCAGGGCGGTTTTCAAGAGTGCATCCGCCACGGCGCCGCCCGTCGTTGAATCGCAAAGCATGCCCACCTCATGGCCAAGTTCGGCCTGTCCACGGGCCAAATCGCGGACATGCCGAAACAGGCCGCCTACTGGAGCTCTGAATACATGCAGGATTCTCATGGCAGTTGAGCCGACCTAAAACCAGCGCTCGCGCACATAGATGACATCACCAGGATAGATTTGCGTGGTGACAGGAACCTTTGTGGTGGCGGTGCCCGAAACGTTTTTGCGGGTGATGAGCACTGCGCCCTGGTCAGCGCGCGGGCCATAGCCGCCCGCAATGGCAATGGCATTCTGTACGGTTATGCCGGGCTGGTAAGCAAAGCTTCCCGAAGCAGTCACCTCACCGAGGATGTAGAACGGACGAAGTGACGTCACCTGAACCGAAACTTTTGGATTGCGCAAAAAGCCATTGCGCAATCGGGTGGAAATCAGTTGCTCCACCTGCGGCGCTGAAAGGCCTCCGATATGAACGGTCTGGATATAGGGCATTGAAATATCGCCTGAACCGTCAACCAAATAGTCTGCCGTGATATCAGCCTCTCCGGCTACGCGTATCGTGAGCTTGTCGCCAGCACCAATGCGGTAGCCCGTGAGATACTCATAGGAAGCCGCTGTGCCAACGGCACCAAACGGTGCCACGATGCCAGCTGAATCGTGCGACGGCAGTTCTGAAACGCTTGAAACCGCTTCCGGGCCTTCAGCAATCGTTCCATCAACCATCAGGCCGGTGCCGCCGGGCGGTGACGTTGGCCCGTTCTGCTCCCAGGTCTGGGAGCAGCCGCCAAGTGCCAGGTAAGTGATCAACAACAGAAGATAACGCTTACGCACGGGTTCACATCCAACTCACAAGACCACAGGCGGACAGGTGCCTGCAGACCGGATCTTTATGCGATCATGGTTAGCAAGGGCTTAATAGGGACAAGTTTTATCCCAAGAAATGAGGATGTTAAGACATTGGTTACCATAATTGCCGCAAACAGGATGTTATAAACAATTGTAGCCAGAGTCTCTCGCGCCACCATGGAACACCAAGCGCCATCTATCAATCTGCTCGACGTGTTGCGAGGCGTCGGCCGTCACAAGCTCTTGATCTTTGTGCTGACCACGCTGGGGTTTGCCGCTGGTTTTGGTCTCGTCTCAATTTCAAAAACGCTCTACACCACAGAAGCGCAGGTTCTCATCGAGAACCTGGCGTCCCCCTTTGACCGGGTGCAAACACTCGATGGGCAACCGCAGCAGGACGTGGTCGATGACCGCACCATCGTCAGCCAGGTATCCGTCATGCGTTCGCGCGACCTGGCGGTG
>JANMKJ010000390.1:0-6446 GCA_031371945.1 Rhodobiaceae bacterium | reverse complement strand
CCCCCTTACGCCGCTGACCGCGAATTATAACTCATCTGCAATAGTAAAACATCCTGGCGATAATTGAAAAGGCTCACCCCACTTGTCATTGCAGCAACCCACCTTTCCGCAAGCTCAACGCCAAAGCAACTGAACCATGGGTCGCCGGAATGAATCCGGCGATGACAAGTGGTGCCACGGCAACACGCACTTACTCCCTTGACAGCACGCTCCCCTGATGCCATCACTGTTCCTCTTATGTTCTTTTCGGGGGAAAGCAGACTTTATGGATTGGGCCAGGGCCATTGCACGCAATCGTGAGGCGCTCGAGGGCATCGTTGCAACGCTTTTTGCCATGTTCGCGTTGGCGGGCGGCGCTTCTGTCACCACACTTCCCCGCGCGCTTCATACGGCAGTATTGCGCCTATTGCGGCCGGCTGAATCCGCAGTGCGCCGCCTCGTCGTCATCGCGGCGCGCGGGCTTGTGGTCACGCCGCTTCCGGCCCGTGCCTTTCCAGCCACGCCGATCAACCGGAGTGGCAATTCGCGGGCGTCATTCCAGCTCTTCGATCCGCGCAAAAATTTCCCAGAACTGCGGCCTGAACCGCCGCCACGGATTCTTCCGCGCATCCACGTCTTCGGAGGTGACCCCCGCGTGGCAGCCTTTTGGGCAGCGCCGCCGCACAAAGCCAGCAGTCCCACGCCGTCACTCGATGGCCTCATCGGTGCCACACGTCTCAGCCGCAGGCTTCAAGCCTTAAAGGCCGCACTCGATGACCTGCCGCGCCAGGCCATGCGTCTCGCCCGTTGGCGCTTGCGGCGTGAGAAAATGCCGGGTGCAAAGTTCAAGTCTCCACTCCGCCCCGGGCGTGCGCCCGGCTGTCGCAAGGTGGCTACCCACGACGTCGATGAGGTGCTGGCCGAATGCCATGGGCTCGCCGTTGATGCGCTGAAGCCAGACACTTCCTGATGCGACACTCATCAAGGCGGCAGAACCATTTTCATTCGCTGGCGGAGCTTTGTCCATGGGATGACAAGCTGCCCGCCAGTCCCTATATCTGTTGCGAATCCACTCACCAAAACAACCGCGAGCCAGTCCCCCATGCCAATCCCCCCCCGATACGCCGATGACGAAGACGAGGCGCCGGACACCGTGAAGGCGTCCCGCCTGGTCGACAAGCATTACTTCGCTTCGCGAATCGTGATGATCACCGGCGAGATCAACCACACCCTGGCCGAGCGCGTCTGCGTCAACCTGTTTGCCCTGGCCCAGGCCAGCGATGCGCCGATCACCGTCATCATTTCGTCCCCCGGCGGCCATGTGGAATCGGGCGATATGATCCATGACACCATCAAGTTCATAAAGCCGCGGGTGCGCGTCCTGGGTTCGGGCTGGGTCGCCAGTGCGGGTGCCCATATCTATCTGGCCGCCGACAAGAAGGATCGCTACGTGCTGCCCAACACCCGCTTCCTGCTGCATGGGCCCAGTGGCGGCGTCGGCGGCAAGGTCACTGACATCGCCATCCAGGCCCGCGAGATGCAGATCATGAAGGACCGCCTCAACAAGGTGATTGCCGATGCCACGGGCCAACCGCTCAAGAAGGTCGAGAAGGACACTGACCGTGATTTCTGGCTCTCCGGCAAGGAAGCCATTGAATACGGCCTTGCCACCCACATGATAACGTCCATGGCCGATCTCAAATGATGCGGCGGCTTGTCATCCCAACACTCCTCATGGCAAGCCTCGCAATGCCCGCCCACGCCGGCCTCAAGGCCAAGTTCATTGACGGTGTTTATGTCTTCACCGATGATGGCTGCGCCAAATTGAAGGCCCTGGCCGCCGGCGGTACCCTCAGCGTCGGTACCTATCCGTGGTTTGTCACCGCCGATGGCATTTCCTACTGGGAAGGCGGCTGCGAGTTTACCAAAATCAAGGCGGGCAAAAAAAACCAGTGGAAGGTGACCGCAGCCTGCGGCGAGGAGGATGGGGAAAATACCGAAACCTATACGTGGGCCAAAGCCTCGCCTACGACTTTTTCGGTCACCCTCACCACGCCGGGCGCCGATGCAGATCAGCAAAAGCCCGTTACCTACAGCCGCTGTGACGTCGACCCCGCCAAGTTGCCATGAGCAAGTCACCGCCCCAAGCCCACCCCAAGCCGCATCACAAGATTGATGCAACCTTCCGCAATGGCTCGATGACGGCCGTCGGCATCATCCTCGGCTTCTCGCTCAACTTCATCACTCGCTGGGGTGCCAATCCCGTGCCCTGGCAGCTGGTCGACCTCGTTGCAGTTGTTCCCCTGCTGGTCGGCATCGGGTTTCAGGTCTGGGCTTTCGCCACAATGCTGAAACCAGAATCCATCGAAGTTGAAGTCTATACCCGCGCCACGAATCACTTCCTGCTTGGCCTCTTTGGAGTGTTGGCGGGAACCGGAGCCGCCATCATCCTCGACATTCTTAACCTCAGCGCCCCGGACATGCTGCGTTAGCGTTTGCTTTTTTTGGCAGCACCGATGGCCACTTGTTTTACAGTTCCAGCTGACACCCGGTAAAGCCTGTCTGCAACTTTTGTCCACGCCGGGCGATGGGTGATTGCGATGATCGTATATTGCCGGCCCAACGCTGCGATGTTCTTGATAATTTCAGCTTCCGTTGTGGGATCCAGCGCACTCGTCACTTCATCGAGAATGAGGATCGACGGATTGCCCACCAGCGCCCGTGCAAGGGAAATGCGCTGGCGCTGGCCGCCCGAGAGTTTGCCACCCATTTCTCCCACATTTGTATCAAGTCCTTCCGGCAGCGAACGCAGGAACTCCCCGGCACCGGCTTTTTCCATCGCTTCCACAATATCAGCATCGGCAATCGTTGCATCGCCGAATGAAATGTTGGTGCGCACACTTTCATGCAGCAGGCTAAGCTCCTGGGGCACATAGCCTATTTTTTTGCGCCATGAGGTGATGTCAATGTTCTCGATGGCCTGCGAACCTATGGTGATTTTGCCAGCCAATGGGGAATGCAATCCAATGAGGAGATCAATGAGTGTCGTCTTTCCGCCGCCCGATGGTCCGCTCAAAACCGTCAGCCGGCCAGGATCAAACACGACATTGACGTTGTTGAGGATTGGCGTCGCCCCATGCGAAAAACTGACATTTGTAAACCGGCAAGGCTTGTCGGTTTCGGGAGCGGCAGTACCGGTCGCAATTTCCTTCTGCTGCTCAGCGACAGCGATGAGCTCCTGCACGCGCACATAGGCGCCTTCGACCTGGGCGGAAACGACCAGGAATTTCTGCAATCGCGAAAGGCTGGAAATGATTTGGTAGAAGATCATGCCGCTCACCGCCAGTTCCGGCAGCGGCGTATTCAACGTTCGGTTTGCAACGTAAACGCCCGCACCCATCACAATTGCCATGAGGGCATCACTCCCCTGCAGCAGGCCGACCCGGGCAAACTCCCGTGTGATCAACGATCGCTTCAAGCGTTTCAGCGTCCGCGTCAGATTGCCAAGCAAGGCGTCGTAGCGTTGCATGGTTTTCAGGGGCTTGATGTTGTTGAGCATGTCCATCAGATAAATGGTGAGATCTGCCGTGCGATCAGTCTGTTTGAAACCTGCCCGGCGCGCGACCCGCACCAGGCTGTTCAGCACCCATGCCAGCGCCCCGCCCACAATTAGTCCGGCAAGGGCAATTCTCCAGTCGACCAATACCGCAACTGCCGCGGCCGCGAGCACCTGAATGGAGTAGGACACAATTTGCGATCCAATGACATAGGCGTCACTCGCCCGCGTCACGTCATTGCTGATGGCGCTGGCAAAGCGACCACCACTTTGCTCAGCATAGAAACTCCAGCGCGCTTCGAATATGGAACCAATTAACCGACGCCGCAGGGCATTTGCAACCCTTGCAGCCGAAATGCCCGCGTAAGACAGTGCCCCAAACGAGATTGCTGACTTGAACACCATTAATCCCACAATGAGGAAAATCAGGTTTTCGAGGCTGGGCGTGATGCCGAGGGACTCAACAATCGACCTGATTTGAACGTTGAGTTTCGACGACCCTGCCACATCTCCGCCCGCAATGGCGGTAATCGCCGGGAGCAGTGTGCTGAAGCTTGCGGCCTCGGCCACCCCGCCGATCAGCAGGCAGATCAGGACCAAAAGTGGCCTTGTATCTTCAGCATAGAAAAAAATCTTCAGCACGTGCTTCATGGCGGGGAGGTTTTCCGGAAATCTCCCATCCAAATTGAAGTGGGGTTTCCGCCTAAGGTTAAAGGGTGCCTGCACCTACCATATCAATTTTGCGGGCGCCAGTGCGTGCCAGCGCACGGCGGATTGCGAGCAATTCTTAACGTTTCACTCATGAATCGGGTTCTTAATGCTTTGAACGCAGTTTCCGCTCTGAGGTGACCCATGTTCAAGCGTGTATTAATCATAATAGGTCTACTGGCAATTGCCACCCCTGGGCTTGCAGAAAACCCGTCGCCTATCTTCGGCTCATCAACGCAATACCCTGTTATCATTGCCATAAATCCTGAATCGGGTTTGCCTGTTGCGTCAGCCGATCTGCCACAGCCCGTGGTCGCAACTGCACAATAACGGCACTTCTCCACAATATCGCCATATGCTAAGAGCCATGTCCGACCTTTCCCGGAGTAGCCATGACGAATTTACGACAATACGCCGCCATTTTGACCATACCGTTTGTCCTTGCCGCCTGTGCCAGTCAGTCCAACGACGCGTCCTTTACCACGCCCGCTCCAACTGGCCTCAGCCAGGCCGATATTCGCGGTATTTTTGCGGGCAAAAGCTGGAATTGGAACAGTCCCAAGAATAGTGGCCAAACTCTCTATGCGGCGGATGGTACGTCGCTGGTGGAGGTCACCGGCAAAGGTACCACGACGGGCAAATGGATCGCCAAGGATGGGCAGCTCTGTGAAAGCTACAACCCGGCTCCATTCCTGCCAGCGGGTGCCGCCCTGACATGCCAGCCGGTAACCGGCAGCAGCGGCAGTTACCAGGTCGGCCAGGCCAATTTCACGCCCGCGTGAAGCCGTAACACATATTCGCCACAGCATTTTCACAGCTTTGCCGTGCGGAACTTTCATAGTGATTTTACGTTTTAGTAAATCAGTGAAAGGAGAAGTGCATGTCCCATATCCTGTCTCGCCGCAGCCTTCTCGGCTCGCTGGTATTTCTGGCAATCGCTTCGCCTGCGTTTGCCCAACCCAATAGCCTTTACGGCGGCGAAGATTCTTTGGCCCGCGATCCGGCACTTTTGCCGCCACCAGAATCACCCGTTGATTTTGCGATTCCGACTGACGACCTCAAAAAGGTCAAGGCGCCTTTCCGCAAGAAGCTGGTAAATTACCCAACCCAAGAGTTTCCTGGTACGATCATCATCGATCCCGACAGCCGCCATTTGTTTCTTGTCCGGGAGAACAACCAGGCCATGCGCTATGGCGTAGGCGTGGGCCGCGCTGGCTTTGCCTGGTCGGGTGAGGCACAGATCGGCATGAAGCGCCGCTGGCCCCGCTGGCTGCCGCCAGAAGAAATGGTCCAACGCGATGAAAATGCGGCAAAATGGGCGAATGGCATGCCGGGGGGCCCTGAAAATCCCTTGGGTGCCCGTGCCATGTATCTCTACGCCAATGGCGCAGATACGTTGTATCGCATTCACGGCACCAATGATCCTTCGTCCATTGGCAAGGCGCTGTCGTCGGGTTGCGTGCGGCTGCTGAATCAGGATATTGCAGACTTGTATTTGCGCGTTCCGGTCGGATCAAAAGTCATCGTCTTGCCATCGCAAGGTGCGTAACACTTGATGCCGCCACAAACCTGTGGCACATGCGGGGTCAACAAGGACTGGTATGATTTTGAAGTTGCTCGGAAATACGATTTGCATAAGCCTTTTGACCTTGTCTTTGGCCGCCTGTGCCGATGGCGCAAAGGGCATTCGCTTCACCGACGGTGCCAGCGGCGCGTCATCCACAAAGCCTACCGCTGAACCCATCCGAAAATATACCGCCGCTGAAATTCAGAGCTCGATCGTCGGCAAAACATTCCAATATACCCGCAGCGACGGTAATGGGTTTGTGACGTATAACGCTGACGGCACATTCTCGTTTCAGGACGATACCAAGGGTGATGGCACAGGCCGTTGGGAAACCAGCAACGACCAGTTCTGCGAAATATTCGGTGCCAAGGCTATCCAGGAATGCGGCGAGTTCAAAAGCACGGGCGATGCGTTCTTCGCAGCCAAGTCCCGACTTGTGGAAATGAAAACCTAGAGCTTTTGGATATAGGGGTTCGTCTTGCGCTCAACCCCTATTTGACTGGCACTGCCATGCCCCGGCAGGAAAACCACATCATCGCCCAACGGTAACACCTTGTCGCGAATGGATGCCAACAGGGTTTTTTCGCTGCCACCGGGAAAATCCGTCCGGCCAACCGAGCCCTGGAACAGCACGTC
>JANMKJ010000369.1:0-1693 GCA_031371945.1 Rhodobiaceae bacterium | reverse complement strand
CTACATCCTGGCGCCACAGCGTCTGGCCGTTGGCGACAGCGTCATTTCCGGCAAGCTCGTCGACGTGAAGCCCGGCAACGCCATGCCACTTGGCTCGATGCCGGTTGGCACGATCGTGCACAATGTTGAAACCAAGCCCGGCAAGGGTGGATCTCTGGCCCGTTCGGCCGGAACCTATGCCATGCTTGCAGGCCGTGACCAGGGTTTTGCACTTTTGAAACTCAAGTCTGGCGAAACCCGCATGGTTGACGCTGCCTGCATGGCATCCGTTGGAGCCGTTTCCAATCCCGACCATATCAACGAGGTGATCGGCAAGGCCGGTCGCGCACGTTGGAAGGGTGCACGATCGGTATCACGCGGTATTGCGCGGAACCCGGTTGACCATCCAAACGGCGGCCGTACCAACGGCGGCAAGCACTGGGCAACGCCCTGGGGCAAGCCAACGAAGGGCAAGAAGACCCGCTCGAACAAGTCGACAGATAAATTCATCGTGCGCAGCCGCCACGATCGCAAGAAATCGCAGTAAGAGGTAGCACGTGGCACGTTCATCCTGGAAAGGCCCGTTTGTAGACGGTTACATACTGAAGAAGGCCGAGGTTGCCCGTGCAGCCAGCCGTCATCAGGCGATCAAGACGTGGAGCCGTCGTTCGACGATTTTACCGCAATTCGTGGGCTTGACGTTCCAGGTCCATAACGGAAACAAGTTTATTCCCGTGAACATTTCTGAAGAAATGGTTGGGCACAAGCTTGGTGAGTTCGCGCCGACACGCACCTTCAAGGCGCACTCGGCATCAGACAAGAAGGCAACGAAGGCCTAGATCATGAGCAAACCAGTTAGAAAACGCTCGCTCGCTGACAATGAGGCAAAGGCCATTACCCGGTCGATCCGCATCAGCCCGCGCAAATTGAATGAAGTTGCCACTATCATCCGTGGCATGACGGCATCCAAGGCCTTGGCCGAGCTTACGTTCTCACGCCGCCGCATCGCGAAGGACGTGAAGAAAACACTCGAGTCAGCCATTGCCAATGCTGAGAACAACCACGACCTCGACATCAACAACCTGGTTGTTGCCGAAGCCTGGGTTGGCAAGAATTTGGTGATGAAGCGTTTTATGCCAGGGGCCCGTGGCCGCGTCGGCAAGATTGAGAAATTCTTCAGCGAACTGACCATTGTGGTTCGCGAAGTGAAGGAGGCCGCTTAATGGGTCAGAAAGTAAATCCGATTGGACTGCGTCTGGGGATCAACCGGACATGGGACTCGCGTTGGTACGCGAACACTCGGGAATTTGGAAAGCTGTTGCACGAAGACATGGCGATCCGGACCTATCTCAAGGCCGAGCTGAAGCAGGCTGGTGTTGCGAAGATTCTCATCGAACGCCCCCACAAGAAGTGCCGCGTCACGATTTACTCGGCGCGTCCTGGTGTGGTGATCGGCAAGAAGGGCGCAGACATTGAAAAGCTGCGCAAGAAGGTTGCTGACATGACGGGTTCAGAAGTTCATCTGAACATTGTTGAAATCAGGAAGCCGGAAGTTGATGCGACTCTCGTTGCCGAGAGCATCGCGCAACAGCTCGAACGCCGCGTGGCGTTCCGCCGGGCGATGAAGCGTTCGGTGCAGTCAGCCCAGCGCATGGGTGCCGAGGGCATCAAGATCACCTGCTCGGGCCGCCTTGGCGGTGCTGAAATCGCGCGT
>JANMKJ010000339.1:0-8866 GCA_031371945.1 Rhodobiaceae bacterium | reverse complement strand
CATTCCGTGCTTACTATGTGCTTACTCTGGTTGAATGTAAAAGCTGGACTATCACCAAACCCATTGAAATAATTGGCGCACCCGACAGAATTCGAATCTGTGACCTCTGCGTTCGGAGAGCGAGGCTTTCAAGTAAAAGGTAACAGCAACGTAGAATTCACGGTACAATTTGCGGTACAAATTACACAAAAAAATCTAAGTACATGAAATAACATATATAAATAATGGCTTATGGGTCACCTAAGCGCACCACAATTTCCTCTCAAAATACTCACAAACTCGATTCAGGCCTGTATAGCGCCTATTCCGCCGCTTTTTTCATCGCATCTGCCATCGGGCACGCTTGCCAAAGCACAGCGAGGGAGTCTGCAAAATAGGTGATATCCTCTTCAGTGTGAAATGGCGTGGGCGTTACTCGTAAGCGTTCCGTTCCGCGTGCCACTGTTGGGTAGTTGATGGGCTGGACATAAATTCCATATCTTTCCAAGAGCGAGTCGGTGATTTGCTTGCTGTGAATGGGGTCACCCACAATTATCGGAACAATATGACTTGGATTGCTCAGGACGGACACGCCCACATTTTGCAGTTTCCGTTTCATGAATGCCACGCGTTCCTGCTGTTGCTCCCTCTCAACCGAGGATGATTTTAAATGACGGATGCTGGCCAACGCACCAGCCACAACTGCGGGCGCAAGCGATGTCGTGAAGATAAAGCCAGTTGCATATGAACGAATCGCGTCGCAGATGTTTCGGTTAGCGGCGATGTAGCCACCCATCACCCCAAAACCCTTGGCCAAGGTACCGTTTATGATATCCACGCGATCCATGACGCCGTTCAATTCTGCTATACCGGCGCCGCGTGGCCCGTAGAGGCCCACGGCATGCACTTCATCAAGGTAGGTCAGTGCATTGTAACGCCTGGCCAGCATGCATACGGTTTGGATCGGAGCAATTGTCCCATCCATTGAATAGATGCTTTCAAAGGCAATGATTTTCGGTTGGGCATAGGGGACCGACGCGAGCTGCCGCTCGAGGTCAACCATGTCATTATGTAAGAAAATGCGTTTATCACCGCCACCGTTCCGAATACCCGAAATCATGGAGGCGTGGTTCTTTGCATCCGAGAATATGACAGATCCGGGAAGCAGCCTTTGCAGTGTTGCAAGCGTTGTATCGTTCGCCACGTAGGCAGAGCTAAACAGCAGAGCGGCGTCCTTGCCGTGCAGGTCCGCAATCTCTGCTTCAAGCTCAACATGGTAGTGTGTGGTGCCAGCAATATTGCGTGTGCCGCCAGAACCTGCCCCTGCCAAATCTATCGCCGCATGCATGGCGGCGATAACCTTGGGATGCTGCGACATGCCCAAATAGTCGTTCGAACACCAGACCTGAACGCGCTTCTCTTGACCGGCACCAAAGTGTGTTGCGTAAGGATAGGCGCCGCATTCCCGCCGAATATCTGCGAATACGCGATACCGGCCTTCCGCCTTTAGGGCATTGATGGCGTCATAGAATGAGCGGTCATAGTCCATGAATCATAACCTCGAACTGCAGTGGCCGTCTCCATGAATTAACTAGGCTTAATTCATCGATTGAGCAACAAAGAAAGGCGATTTTGCAGCGTGAATCCGGTCTTTTATTGCATAATTTTTGGATCAGTTGCGGTTGAGCGAAATGGCGAACTGTTCGAAACCACACCCCTCACAACAAACAGATTTCATGGGCACAACTGCAAATAGCACGCTTGATAAACTTATGGGGAGTGCTAGTATTGCCATGAGTTCGGCGCTCCCAGAATCTGTCTCCCATACATTCCGACATTGATCTTGTGGAACAGAATATGTGTGCAGCCATAAGTGACGGTTGCGCTAATTCTGGCGCCGAAAGCAGGCAGATGTCCGTTGACGAAATCCACCTACGCAAGTTTATCCTTTTGTCTGGAAATGACATCGGGCTAGCTTTCGGAAATTTCGGGTGGACCAGCATCAACACTGAACTGCAAAAATGGTTGGTAATACAAAGCTTTGAACCGGGGGGTTCTCATGATTAGTCACAAGAAGGTCATCAACGATGTGAGCGTGGTAGTTGTCGACGACCATGAACTTTTGCGTCGTGGAATTCGCGAGACATTAAAAGAACATCCGGGATTCAAAATTGTTGGGGAAGGTTCCTCTGCCGACGAAGCAGTTGTGTTGGTGTCTCGGTTACGGCCGGACATCTTGCTGCTTGACGTCAGCTTGCCCGGCGATGGCGTCGTAGCGGCCGAAAAAATCAAGCACACGCGATCGACGACAAAAATTATCATGCTGACAATTTATGAAAACCGCGCAACAGTGAAGGCCGCACTCAACGCCGGTGCTGACGGCTATGTGCTGAAAGGCGTAGATGGCAACGACCTCGTAACGATCATTAAAACCTGCCTGAAGGGCGAAAGGCACGTAAGTCCCGAACTCGCCGCTAGGCTTCTAACGGATGAAAATCTTGATCAGCCCATTGCTCCTGCAACCCCACAATGGTCAACACTCTCGTCCCGGGAACGACAGATACTCGACCTCGTGGCATTGGGGCACAATAATTCCGAAATTGCGAAAGAACTGAAGCTGACGGAAAATACGATCAAGCATTACATCACCCCAATGTTCCTGAAGCTCGGCGTTAGAAACCGCACGGAAGCGGCACTTCTTGTTGGCAGCAAAAATCGAAGTGCCAGGAAACAACGGGCCAAGGCATAGAGTTAGAACTCATACCTATATCCAGCATTGATCAACAATTCCAAATTCTGATCATCGCCTGATGCCGCCTTATTGTCCTCCCAGCGTGCCCCAGCCTCAACTTCGAAATTCCAATGATTGCTGAACCTGTAGCGCAAGCCAAGGGACGGCATGACCAGGAATTGCAGGGAATCAGTTGTTCTGCCTTCTCTCAAACTCACGCGGAGTCTGGGACTGATGCGCAGCTTTTCATTTACGGGGTACCGGAAACTTATGTCCGCCATATAAAGCTGGGACTGATCATTCTGCGAATAACGCAGTCCAAAACCGATGGAGTCATTTTCTGTAAACAGGTTCGTTCCTGACAACTGGCCAGAAACATAATACTCCACACCGGGATCCGGAAGTGCGTCAACACCACCAGATGCAGGGGTGCCGGTATAATCCGCAATCGTTGCATCAATTGCTGCAGTCCAGTCTTCCGTTAGTGGATAGCTGATTCCCAGAGTTGCAGACTTGGATGAAGCAGTACGATCGGCAGCCAGTTCGGTAACTTCCTTTTCCCCGAACAGGTCAACAAGCGAAGACAGAACTTGTTCCGTTTGTCCGGTCAGGGCGTTGGAGGTGAGCAGGAATGGAACGTGCCTGTAATCAAGCGTTCCATAGACGGATGCTCCTTGCTTGAAATTCCATGTCGCCGACACGTACGCATTGTTCAATTCGTTGTAAAAAATGTCGTAGTCAGCTGCTGAATAGACAAAGAGTTCCTTGCCGGAATAGCGGAGCTCCGCCCCTAATGCGCGCCTGTCTACCACCGAGCCAATGTCTTGCTCAATGGCATAGAGTGCGGTGGCCCACTCCTGGTTTGGGAAGGTATAATCAATGCTGGCACCATAGAACATTCTTTTGTCGGCAAACGGCTTTGCATCTCGCGAGAATACCGGTGAACCAATTACGGCTTGAACCTTCACATCCTTGTCGACCTGCATACCCACATTGGCCCCATCAAACCGACCAAAAATTCCGCCAGTGCTGCGACTTTGCCGGCCTACCCGGGCAAACAATCCACTCGACTTGTGCTTGGCTTCTGCATAGATGGTGGAGATGTTTGTCTCGCGAATATCACTCTGCTCGCCAAATCCTGTTTCACCGAAAGCTGCCCCCCGGATGGCCAAGTCGTAGGTTTGATTCTCGCCGTGCAAATAGAAATCGCCCGAAGAAATTACCTCATTCTGCAGGGTTTCATGCTCACCCATGCTGCCGCGCAGGATGTCGGAGCTGCTGAAATTATCATCGCGATAGTAATACTGTGAAATGCTGCCATTTTTGTCCCAAGTCCATGCATTTGGATCGGCAGGTTCAACCCCCAGACTGCGTTTCGTTGCCAGATTACTTTCAGGTTGCTGAATATTGTCAACTGGAGCTTTTTCCGCATTCAGTTTCTGAGCATCACTCTTCGAATCGGTCTTGAAATCAGACTTGGTCGTCACGTCCACATCCAATTTCAATTTGTCGTGCTTTGCAAACTGCTGCTCGGCTGCATCTTGCTGGGCCGCCTCAACGCCAATCAAACGCTGCCGAACCCGGGCAGCTCCTGCACCTTTGGAATAGAGCTTCAGATAGGTTTCGTATTCAGCCTTGGCATGGACAAGTTGCCCGGCTCTTTCGCGCGCCAATCCCAACAATTCCTGGGCCTCTTGCCTAGTCGAAGGACTTCCTTCTGTGACGGCCTTGGTAAAATAGGCGATGGCTTGTGAATAGTCTTTTGCCGTGAGCGCTTTTTTACCCAACGCCACAGAATCTGACGACCCACCTGGCTTATCGGGATTAGCAATTTCGTTGCTTTCACGTTCTGATTTCAATGCGCCAAGACATGCGCCCGCGTCTCCCTCTTCGGCTTCGTCAATGCGCAAGTGTCGCGAGTCAGAATCCATTACAACGCGAAACGCGACCGAGTGCTGGAACGTCAGCCGAATGACAGGGCCACCTGACGTGGTTGCATCAAACGCAACGGCGTTCAAGTTCGCACTGTTTCCTACTGGAACATTCGCCGATTCTCGTAGCGGAATCCTGGAGTCGTCTGGGGTCTGTTCAGTTCCAAGTGGCTCCAGCCTTACGGCCAGGTCAGTTCCACTACTCACTGGGAAGTGCCCAGCATAAGTTGCAGGACGATGCAATCGGATGTCGATCCGATTGCATTTGCCAGCAGACGAAATCTCAACACTGGACAAAAATCTATCAAGCGTTCCTTGAGCCATTACACCTGCTGGTTGGGCCACCAAACAGATCGTCGCAGTAACTAGAGCCGTGAACTTCGCCCGATGTTTGCTTGACATCAGTTAAAAACTCCCTGTTCCTCGATGTTGTGGCCCAGCCCTGCGTGTTTTTATTGTTGTCATTGTATTGTCGGTGTAGATGTGACACGCGCCTGAGCAATCCTTGAGCTCTGTGACCGTGTAAAATGCTGTAGTTGGTGACGTGTATTTCTTATGCGGATCTGGCTTGTACCTGTTGGCATGGCATCCCGCACAATCAGGTCCACCTGCAAATGGGAAAGCTATTTTTTCATTGGGTGGTGTTCCCGTATGGCAGCTCAAGCACGTGACAGACGCGCGATGCGGCTCATAGAATGTCGACACATGGGAATATGTGGCGATTTGTGCCCAACTGGTTGTCGACGTATGGCAGTTTTCACACGCTTGCGAGGTAATGAAGTGCCCTGCGGATTTTCCGACCGCAGGTGGCCTGCTGCCATTGTGACAGGATAGGCAGCTTCCAGTTGCCTGCGAGTGATCGAAGCGCGGGGCGGGTGCCCACGTAACTGTACTATGGCAGGCGTCACAGGTGTTTGTCGTCGCAAAGTGCTGTGCTGACTTGCCGGGCACTTTGGTGTTGTTGTGGCAGGAGAAGCAGGTTCCTGTTGCCTGGATATGATCAAACCGTGCCGGCGACCACGCCACGGTGGTATGGCAGGCATCGCACGTGTTCGTGGTAGTCAAATGGGCCGGTGATTTACCGGGTACTTTTGTGTTGTTGTGGCAAGAGAAGCACGTGCCAGTGGCCTGCGAGTGATCGAAGCGATTGGTGGCCCAGCTTACTGTTGTATGGCACGCGTCGCAGGTGTTCGAGGTGCTCAGGTGGGCAGCCGACTTTCCGATGTCCTTCACAACATTGTGGCAGGAGAAGCAGGTGCCAGTTACTGCCGTGTGATCGAATGCCACGTTCGTCCAACTCGTTGTGACATGGCAGTCCTCGCACACATTGGACGTGGAGAGGTGGGTTGCGGGCTTGCCCTTCGCCGGGGGTTTTGAATTGTTGTGGCAACTGAAGCAACTGCCAATTGCGGAGGCATGGTCAAATTTCGCGGCTGGTTTCCACGCCGTGAAACTGGTGTGGCAATCCTCACAGAGGTTCGAGGTGGCAAAGTGGGTCACAGTTTTACCAGTTGCTGTCGTATTGTTGTGGCAAGAGAAGCAACTTCCCGTGACACCTGAGTGGCTGAAAGTAGCAGGTCGCCACGCGGTTGTGTTCTTGTGACAGTCCTCACAGGTGTTGGAGGACGTGATGTGAATTGCGGACTTGCCGGTCGCGTTGATGTTGTTGTGGCACGTAAAGCAGGCTGCGGTAATGGCGGCATGGCTGAAGCGCGCGGGCTTCCATGCCGCTGTTGTGTGGCAGTCGTCACAGGTCTCACGAGTTTTAAGGTGGGTTTGGTTTTTTCCTACCGCTGGCGGATGGGCGTTGTCATGGCATGAAACGCACGCACCCGTAGCCTGGGCATGATCAAAGCGGGTGGCGGGCACCCAGCTTGTCACGGAGTGGCACGAGTCGCAGCTCGTGGTGGTATTCAAGTGGGTTCCCGATTTTCCTATCGCCGGGGCATGATTATTGTCATGACATGAGATGCAGGTTGCAGTCGTCTGGCTGTGATCAAACCGGGCTGGCACCCATGCCGTGGTCGTATGGCAGGAGTCACAATTAGCCGTCGTTACAAAATGGGTCGCCGATTTTCCTGCGGCTTTTGTGTTGTCGTGGCATGAAATGCAGGTTCCCAACGCCTGCGCATGGTCGAGCCGCGCGGGTTTCCAAGTAACAACCGTATGGCACGAGTCACAGGCCTCGGTCGTTGTAAGATGCGAGGGCAATTTGCCAGGAGCAGTAACGTTGTTATGGCAGGACACGCAGTTATCGCTGAAACTGGTGTGATCGGGACGGCTGTTGGCGGGGACCCAACTGTTGGAAGTATGGCAATTGGCACATGCCGTTGCGGGTTCGATATGTCCACTGGCAGGTTTGCCGCGGGCTGGCGAATGTAGGCCATCATGGCAGGTTTCACATGTTGCCGTTGTCTCACTATGATCAAAGGTCGCAGGTATCCATGCGGTACCCGTGGCGACATGGCAATTGATGCAGTTATTCGACGTGTTGAAATGAGTGCCAGTTTTCCCCGTTGCCTTTGTACCGTCGTGGCACGAGAAGCATGTTCCCGTGACAACCGCGTGGTCAACCTTGAAGGCAACCCACTGCGTGGTATCACTGTGGCAGTTCTCACACGAATTGGCGGATTTTATGTGCGTTGCAGATTTTCCTGTGGCTTTAGTTCCGTTGTGGCATGAGTAACACGTTCCACTGATGCCTGCATGGTCAAAGCTGGCGGGTTTCCATGCCGTGGTGATTTTGTGGCAATCCTCACAAGTGTTGGACGCAGGCAAGTGCGTTGCAGATTTGCCTTTGGCCGGTGCGTGGGTTGGAGTTCCATCATGGCAGGAGAAACATGCCGCAGCAGCAACGACGGTGTCACTGTGGTTCATCTTGGTGGGCTGCCAAACCGTCGTCTTGGTGTGGCAATCCTCGCAAGTATCACTCGTCACAAAGTGGTTTGGTCCCTTGCCCGTCGCCGTACCCCCGTTGTGACAGGAAACACAATTGCCCACCACACCTGCGTGGTTGAATTTCGTCACGGGTTTCCATGCGGTTATCGAGTGGCAGTCTTCGCAATTGACGGCCGGTTGAATATGACCTGTCGGTTTTCCAACCGCTGGCGGGTTGGAACCGTTATGACAGGAGGCGCAGCTGGCGGTGGTTTGGGCATGATCGAAGTTTGCTGGCTTGAATGCGCGCGTAATATGACAATTTTCGCATGTATTGGACGTCACCATATGTGCCGGCGTCTTCGGTGTTATTTGGCCCTTAGATGTCGAATGCGTACCATCGTGACAACTAAAGCATCCGCCAATTATTCCCGCATGAGCAAACTTGGTCACGGTCCAGCTCATGGGCTGTGAATCACTGTGACAATCCTCGCATACATTGGAGGTTTTGAGATGGGTTGCAGGCTTGCCATCGGCGGGTGGCCTTCCCCCGTTATGACAAGAGTAGCAAGTTCCCTGGTAGAGGCTGTGGTCAACGCCCGACGTCGACAGCCAGGTGGTAACGATATGACACGTCTCGCAAGAATTGCTGCTGGTCTTGAAATGCGCCACCGATTTTCCCGTGGCATTGCGACCATTATGGCAGGAGAAACAGGCCCCCGTGGTGTTGGCATGATCAAAGTGAACAACCCGCCAGTTAATGGTGACATGGCAATCCTCGCAGGCGTTTGTCGTCGGAATATGGCTTCCTGATTTGCCAGTAGCGCGCGAGCCATTGTGGCAGTCGACACACCCGTCCACAATTCCTGCATGATTGAAAACGCCTACATCCCAAGCCAGCTTTACGTGGCAGGATTCACAATCCTCAATTGACTGTATGTGATTGGCGGGTTTGCCGGTGGCGTGCCTTCGGTCATGGCACGTCTTGCACGTCAATTCGGTCTTGTCATGGTTGAATACCACCACTGTCCACGTGGACTTTTGGTGGCAATCCTCACATTTGCTGTTTGTCTTTATGTGGTTGGGGTCCTTGCCAGTGGCAATTTTTCCGTTGTGACAGCTGAAGCAGTTTCCCGCAATCGGACCATGGTCAACGTGAACAGTTTTCCAATCTTTGGAGTTATGGCAATCGGAGCAAGTAGATGTCCCGACGGCCGGATGGCTCTCGGATTTGCCTGCAGCCATCTCCCCATTGTGACACTTCTCACATGCCGTCGGCACACCCTTGAAAATTGCGCCCGCATGGCAAGTTTCGCACGGCACGGCCTTGTGGGCACCATCAAGGGGG
>JANMKJ010000286.1:0-3529 GCA_031371945.1 Rhodobiaceae bacterium | reverse complement strand
AACAGCATGGTCCAATCGGATGCCGACACGCCGCCATCCACCCGCAGGATCGATGTGCCCGCCGCCCCCCAATCCTTTACCATGGCCTCGAGCAGGTCATTGGTTTGGTAGCACACGGCTTCCAGTGCAGCGCGCGCCAGTTCCTTGTTGGTGGTAGCGCGGGTCAAGCCAAAGAGTGCGCCACGCACATCGGCATTCCAATAGGGTGCTCCCAGCCCCACAAAGGCAGGCACGAGATAGACATTCTGGTTCTTGTCCGCCTGTTTGGCGAGGGTTGCGGTGTCGGCCGCTGTCTTCACCACCTTCAAGCCATCACGCAGCCACTGTACCGCAGCACCTGCAATGAATATGGCACCTTCCAGCGCATAGGTGCGCTTGCCATTCAACTGGTAGGCAATGGTCGTAAGCAGGCGGTTTTGCGAAACCACCGCCTTGTCGCCGGTGTTGAGCAAGGCAAAGCAGCCCGTACCATAGGTGGATTTCATCATGCCAGGTTCAAAGCAGGCCTGGCCGATGGTTGCCGCCTGCTGGTCACCTGCGACACCCTGGATGGGAATGCTTGCACCCAGCAATTTGGGTTCACAAACGCCAAAGTCGGCGGCACAGTCCTTGACCTCTGGCAACAGCGCGCGCGGGATGCGCAAGATCTCCAGCAACTCGTCATCCCACGCGCCCGTGTGGATGTTATAGAGCAATGTGCGAGAGGCGTTGGTTGCATCTGTCACGTGCGACTTGCCACCGGTCAGGCGCCAGATCAGGAAGGAATCGATGGTGCCAAAACACAGCTCACCATTTTCGGCGCGAGCCCGCACACCTTTGACGTGGTCCAGAATCCACGCCACCTTGGTTCCGGAAAAATACGGGTCGAGCAGCAGGCCGGTCTTGGCGGCAAAGGTTTTTTCATGGCCCAGCCCCTTCAATTCAGCGCAATAATCCGCGGTTCGCCGATCCTGCCAGACGATGGCCCGGTGAACCGCCTTGCCGGTTTTGCGGTCCCACACGACAGTCGTTTCGCGCTGGTTTGTGATGCCGAGCGTTGCGATGTTTTTTGGCAACGTGCCCGCTTTTTTGATGGCAGCCTTTGCTGTAGCCAGAACCGACGCCCAGATTTCCTCCAAGTCGTGTTCAACCCAGCCAGAATCTGGAAAATACTGCTTGAATTCCTTTTGCGCCGAGGCCCTTGGTCGTAATTTGGAATCAAATACTATGGCCCGTGTTGATGTCGTTCCCTGGTCAATGGCAAGGATGAACTGTGGCATGATCCCTATACCTTTACGCGCTTGGCGGGCTTGGCTTTTACGCCGGGCTTCATGTAGGCGCGCAAAGCCGCTTGCTCATCGGCAGTAAGGTGAAGGCCAAGCTTGGACCGCCGCCAGAGGATATCGTCGGCCTCCTGCACCCATTCCTCGGTCTTGAGATAGGTGACTTCCCGTTCGCTCAAGGGACCAAAGAATTGCCCCATGTCCTTGGCAAAGCGCGCACCAGCAAACATTTTTTCCGCATTCGTGCCATAGGCGCGAAAGATGCGGGCCACATTCTGCGGTTTGAGGAAAGAGTAGGTGCGTTGCAGATCGGCAATGCGCCGGTCCACGTCGTCATGGGGAAAATCACCACCGGGCAGGGCGCTTTGCGCCGTCCACGACTTTCCAAGTTTTGGAAAAAACGGCGCAATCTTGTCCATGACCGATTCTGACAACCGGCGGAACGTTGTGATCTTGCCGCCGAAGACGGACAGCATCGGGGCCTCACCGGATGCACCTTCCAGCTTCAGCACATAGTCACGCGTTGCTTCCTGGGCCTTGCTGGCCCCATCATCGTAAAGCGGTCTGATGCCGGAATAGGTCCAGCGCACCTGTGCCCGCGTCACCGGCCGCCTGAAATATTCGGCTGTGGCCGACAGCAGGTACTCGATTTCCGTTTCGGTGATCTGCGGGTTGGAGGGATCGCCCTGGTGGTCCTCATCCGTCGTGCCAATGAGCGTGAAATTCTGCTCATAGGGAATGGCAAAACAAATGCGGCCATCGGCGTTCTGGAATATATAGCAGCGGTCGTGGGCATAGAGCCTGTCGACCACGATATGGCTGCCTTTCACCATGCGCACCTTGTCGGACTCATTCTGCCGCACCACGTTGGTGAGCACGTTGCCGACCCAGGGACCCGCCGCATTGATCAGGACCCTGGCCTCTATGACTTCGTCCTTGCCGGAAATCGTCAGATTCCAATGGCCAGCCTGGCGCGTCGCACTGGTGCATTTGGTCCGTGTACGGATTTCTGCGCCTTTGTTGCGCGCATCCATGGCACTGAGCACCACCAGCCGTGCATCTTCCACCCAGCAATCGGAATACTCATAGCCATGCAGGTATTCTTCCCGCAACGGTTCGCCCGTCACATCGCGGCGGAGGTCAACGCTGCGGGTGGGCGGCAATATCTTGCGACCCCCCAGATGATCATAGAGAAACAGGCCAAGGCGGATGAGGGGACGTGGCCGCAGCCCCTTGTGGTGTGGCAGCACAAAACGCAGGGGCCAGATGATGTGGGGGGCCGCCCGCAGCAACACTTCGCGCTCAATCAGGGCCTCACGCACCAGGCGGAATTCATAATGCTCGAGGTAGCGCAGGCCGCCATGGATCAGCTTTGTCGATGCCGACGAGGTGCCCGATGCAAGGTCGCCCTGTTCGGCGAGGAACACCTTGAGGCCCCGGCCGGCGGCGTCCCGGGCAATGCCACAGCCATTGATGCCGCCACCAATCACAAATAAGTCATACATCATTCTGCGGCTTCCGATAGGGATTGGGGATGGTGCCTGCCGGCAACTTCAAGTTCAACGCCGCTGTGCTTGCAGAGTTCGACGATCTGTTCGCTCGGCAGAATGTCAGTAACAAACACATCGACTTGGCTCAAGTGGCCAATGCGCACAGGCGCCGAGCGGGTGAATTTCATGGAATCCGCCACCAGGATGATATTGCGTGCGTTACTGACGATGGCCTGTGCCACGCGCACTTCGCGAAAATCGAAATCCAGCATGGCCCCGTCGTCGTCGATGGCCGAGGCGCCGATAACCGCATGGTCAACCTTGAACTGCGAAATGAAATCCACTGCCGTTTCACCGACAATGCCGCCATCGCTGCGCCGCAGGTTGCCACCGGCAACAATCACGTCAATCTTCGGGCAGGGCATGAGGATGGTTGCCACATGGATGTTGTTGGTGATCACCAGCAGTCCTTCATGGTGGATAAGGGCGCGGGCAACTTCTTCCGTGGTGGTGCCGATATTGATGAAAAGCGAACAATTATTGGGGATGAGTTCCGCCGCGCGCAGGCCGATGATCTGCTTCTCGTTGGCCGCCAGTTGCCGCCGCGAGTCATAGGCGACGTTTTCAACACCCGACGTGAGCATCGCCCCGCCGTGGGTGCGCGACAACATGCGACCGTCACAAAGTTCGTTTAAATCCTTGCGAATTGTCTGGGGCGTCACGTCAAAGCGCGTGGCCAAATCCTCAACCAGAACAGTGCCGGTTTGCCGCGCAAGG
>JANMKJ010000272.1:0-5736 GCA_031371945.1 Rhodobiaceae bacterium | reverse complement strand
ATTCAGCTGGAAGGCGGTGAGATGCAAAGCATCGCGGCGGCCTCTTCCGATCTCATCCTGTTGACCAAGCAGGCCGTGGATGCGCGCTCGGCTTACGACCAGGCAAAGACCCAGGTGATATCTGCCAATGACCGAAAGGTCCTGCTGGGCAATAACCAGACGCTTTTGGAGAACCGCATCGTTGAACTGCAGAACTCAGCACTGGGCCGGGCCATTGCTTCTCGCATTGATGTGATTTTCGTGCCCTACGGCAATGAGGCCAAGTTCAAACCCGGCAACCCACTATTCACCTGCAGCTTCACCATTGTGCTCTGCCACCGTGCGGGCACGGTGGGTGCTGCAGTTCCCGGTGAATCCAACGCGGTGCATCCCTTCTTTGGCAAACCAATCCGCGGTTATTTCGTCGAGGCCATGCTGGACGACGAAAATGCCGCTTCACAGGAGATTATCCATGCCGGACGGCCGCCGTTCTTCTTCTAGCCGCAAGGCCGCGGTGCTGGTGCTCACCAGTGTTTTGGCCATGTCAGGGTGCACCAACACCACCGGCATCTTTGCTGGCCTGGACAGGCCGGGAGAATTGCGCCTGACCACGCTCGACTCTGATCCGGTGTTTACGGGGTCAACAAAGCCCAAGGCCAAGGAGGAGGTTGTACAAATCCGTGCGGCCTCAATAATCGATACGGATGAGCCCGCACAATCCCAGTGGTGCCAGTACCTCAAGGAAGATTCCGCCGCGGAGGCAACGATCCTGCGTTCGCCGACACTCAGCGGCAACATTGATGATGGCGGCAA
The DNA here is from genome assembly GCA_031371945.1 of Rhodobiaceae bacterium. Classification (GTDB taxonomy): domain Bacteria; phylum Pseudomonadota; class Alphaproteobacteria; order Rhizobiales; family Aestuariivirgaceae; genus Aestuariivirga. Next base: position 4,944 of record JANMKJ010000272.1, on the reverse strand, counting down.
GGCGGCGGTGAGCCTGGGCTTGAGTGTTTCGAGCTTCAACAAAGCCAATCTCATCGAAACGGCGGCCGAGGTTAAATGTCGCCGCTATCTGGCGGAAACGGGCTTGCAAAAGCTTGCATTCATTTCCCCGCAGGGCCTGACTGCCGCGGGATACATGGCAAAATCGCGGGTGATATTAGGCCACCGTAAGGAACTTGCTGGCTTGCGCAAGCTTGTCAAATCAGAATTGGCGCGTGGAAACATGAATGCAGAAAAGGCCGCTTCACTCGCTGTCCTCATCGACCAGCTCATTGCCGAGGGTAATGTGGCAAAGTCGCAAGCTGATCGTCGATTGGTTGATGCCTACAGCACACCTGGCAATGCGGAAACTCTAGGTCAGGACTTGCTGAAGGCCGAGGGTGAACTGGAAGATATCAACAGCCGCATACGCTCGGCGGATGCCATGGACCTGACGGTCAGTGCTGGGTGGACGGACCCATCGATAGATAATGGCTTTGATACGCAACAGGATTCATTCAGCGGCAAGGTGAGTTTTTCAATCAAGCTCGGCGCCGTGGCGCCCCGCCGCTTTGTGCATGAAAGACTGGCAAAACAGGCCAAGCTCAATGCCATTTCCAGCCAGGAAGGTGGTGCCCTTTGGCAGATTGAGGCGCTGCGCAAGGCTCATGAGCGTGCACTTGATGGGCTTTCGCAATCACGTTTCAAGTTGAACGATGCGCTGGCAGAAGCGACCCAGCTCGTTGCTTTATTGAGTTCAGTTGAAAATCCGGAGTTCACGCCGACACTGATTGCGGCCAAGATTCAAGTGGTGAAACTTCAGGCGGAACGGGCTGCCGTCGAAGATTCAATTGAGGAAATTGGCAAAAATATCAAGCGTTTGAAGATTGGCTAGGCCTGTTGAGATTCTGATTGGCCGAATGCAACGCCTGCCTTAAAAGCCACGCTGACCCATGAATTGAAAGTTCGGCAATGGCCTCTCAACCTCAGCACTATCTTGTCGGCATAGACACCGGCGGCACTTATACGGACGCCGTGGTCATATCCCAGGAATCACAAAGAATAATTGCGACCGCCAAAGCGCTGACCACCAAGGGCGACCTTTCCATTGGGGTGAAGGAGGCGTTGCTGGCGGTCATGCACACTTTGAATAAAGGTGCCTCCGCAGCAGATATTTCTCTGGTTTCCGTATCAACGACACTTGCCACCAATGCGGTGGTCGAAGGCCATGGCAGTGCCGTTGGCGTGTTCCTGGTAGGCTTTGATGCGCAAATGGTGGTTCGCACAGGAATAGCAAAGGCTTTTCCAAACATACCAATTGTGATGCTGGCCGGCGGCCATGACCACAATGGCGACGAAGTCGCTGCACTTGATGTGCAAAAACTGGAGGGCGAGGCCCGGGCGCTCGCAGGCCAGGTCTCCGCCTTTGCCGTTGCCTCGGCTTTTGCCGTGCGCAATCCTGCCCATGAAACGGCGGCGCGGGACATCATCACGCGTGTAACCGGAAAGCCGGTTACGCTTTCCACTGAACTTTCCTCGTCTCTGGACGCGCCGCGACGGGCCCTTACTGCCGTACTCAACGCCCGGCTGATTTCGCGCATCTCGTTGCTGATTGATGCGGTTTCGCAGGCCATGGGCGAATTAAAGATTTCCTGCCCGTTAATGGTAGTGAAGGGCGATGGCAGCCTGGCACTGGCCGAGAATGTGGCGCTGCGCCCCATTGAAACTGTGCTCTCTGGGCCGGCTGCGAGCCTGGTTGGTGCCAAGTGGCTTTCGGGTCTCGAGAGCTTCGTGATGTCTGACATCGGTGGCACGACGACGGATATTGGTATTCTTAAAGATGGCCGGCCGCAGGTGGCAGAAGAGGGGGCTGAAGTGGGTGGCTGGCGCACCATGGTGCGGGCCATTGATGTCAAAACCATTGGGCTTGGCGGTGACAGTGAGGTGAACCTTGCATTTGATGGCTCCATGCAAATCGGACCCCAGCGCATTGTGCCGATTTCCCTGATAGGCCAGCGCTATCCGGAAGTGGTCACACTGTTGGAAAGCGACCTTTCCGATACTGAAGGTGGGTCCCAGCATGGACGATTTGTGGTTCTGCCCTTTGGAAAGGTAGCAGCGCCCGACGTGAGTGGGTTGACGGCGCGTGAAATTGAAGTTCTGGCACTTGTCACCGACCGGCCAAAACCACTGCGGCGCGTGGCGGTTTCATCGGGGGCACAGCGTGCGCTGTCGTCACTCCGCAAGAAAGGCCTGGTGCAGCTCTGCGGCTTCACGCCATCGGATGCAGCCCATGTTCTCGACAGCCAGGATAACTGGTCGCGCCCAGCTGCAGTGCTGGCAGCACAATTGGCGTTCCGGTTCCGCCAGATGAAATTGGGTTCCGAAGACCAGGTGAGGGATTTCTGCAATGAGGTTTGGAGTGAAACAGTCAGGCTTTCAGCCCGCGCCATACTGAGTGCGGCATTAGGTCAACCGGTTGACAACAATGCCCTTATTGATGGCGTTTGCCGGGGCCAACCCACCATCGGAATTGCGCGCATCAGCATTTCGCCAACGGTGCCACTGGTCGCGGTGGGTGGGCCTTCACGTATCTATTACGGGGAAGTAGCAAGGCGATTGAACTGTGAAGTGATATTCACCGAGCATTGTGAAGTGGCCAATGCGGTAGGGGCAGCGGCTGGAGTGGTTGCACTGCGCGCCACCGTAACCGTCGAAGGCGATGGCAATGGTGCCTTCAGGGTCCATGGCGGGGAGGCCACGCGAATTTTTGGTTCAGGCGGTGAAGCACTTGCATTTGCTCAAGATTCGGCCCGTGAACAGGCTGAGAGGCAGGCCTTGAGTCGTGGTGCCATAGCGCCCCGCATTACCGTTGAAACGCATAAGTTCTTCCTGCCCGATGCGCTCAATGATGACGGATTGCTGAAGGCTGAGGTTGTTGCCGAGGCGGTGGGTAGGCCTACGCCTGCGTAATCATAAAATTTAACTCATCATTTACCATGCCGGGATTGTTATCCGGATGTTGCTGCTTTGGCGACGATTCAAATCATATGTGAAAGCACCTGTTAACCGCATTTTTGTTAGGTTCAGTAGGCATCTTTGGAGATTGTGGTTTTATGAACGCTGTACCTAAACCTTATGGTCAAACACCTGCTTTTACTGGCTGGGACGAACTGGCAAGCAAGGGACCGACCTGGAAAATCGAAAAGGCGGAGACCCATTCGGAAATTTTGGCACCGTTCTTTCCTGACCAGAATGGTGGCGTTTACGAAAAGCTCCTGTTTGATTTCCCTGTCATGATGCATGCCATGGATGGCTCCGGCCGTTTGAGCTCGGTCAACAAGCAGTGGTGCAAGACACTGGGCTATCATCCGAGTGATGTGATGGGACGTTCCTTCAATGAGTTGCTCACCGCGCAATCGCGCTCATACCTGATTACCCATATCTATCCAAAGTATCTGCAAACCGGCAATTGCCGCGATGAGGAAATGTTCGTGCACCGCAAGGACGGCACGCTGGCAACTGTCATGTTGTCGATGAACGCCTACCGGGGCGACAAGGGCCGCATTGAGCGCTCGATCTGCATGCTGCATGATGTAACTGACCGCAAGATTGCCGAAATTGCCTCAACCCGCAGCGACCAGCGCTTCCGTGCTGCGTTTGCATCGGCTGCCCACGGCATGGCCCTGGTCTCGCCCACGGGCCAGATCGAGTTGGCCAATGCAGCGTTTTATGAATTCCTTGGTCGCAGCGAAAAGGAACAATCCACCCTTGCCTTTGACGAAACACTGCACCGCGAGGATCGTGGACAGTTCCTCAACGGCATGCGGCAGTTGCTGCTGGGAGAAATTCCATCGCTGAAGCAGGAACTGCGCTTCATGACGGCGGCCAGCACGGTTGCCCATGGCGCAACAAGTGTTTCCATGATCCGGAACGAAGTTGCCGAAATTGAACAGCTGGTTGTTCAGGTGGTTGACGTGACCGAGCGCAAGCTTTCGGCCAAGCGCATGCAGCAAGCCCAAAAAATGGAAGCTATCGGCCAGTTGACTGGCGGCCTTGCCCATGACTTCAACAACCTGCTCACCATCATCATGGGCAATTTGCAGTTGCTAGATGGCAAGCTTGCTGGTGATGAAAAGGGCACCAAGCGGATTAACGAGGCCCTCGATGCCACGCGCAAGGGGTCGGACCTCACCCGTCAATTGCTGGCTTTCGCCCGCAAGCAGGATCTTGAACCACAGGAAGTGAAGATCAATGACCTTGTTACCGGCATGGAGGCGCTGATCAGGCGCTCGCTCGGAGAGAACGTGGAACTGAAGGTGGATGTTGTGGCGGGGTCGCCGCGCGTACTCATTGATCCATCGCAATTTGAATCATCTATCCTGAATCTTGCCATCAACGCCCGTGACGCCATGCCGGAAGGCGGACGCCTCACCATTGAAACACAGATGGCCTATCTCGACCATGAATATGCCGAAAAGCATCCGGAAGTGGTTCCAGGCCATCACGTCCTGGTGGCGGTGTCCGACAATGGTTCCGGCATGTCGCCGGAGCTTTTGGAAAAGGTTTTCCACCCGTTCTTTACCACCAAGGAAAGTGGCAAGGGCACGGGGCTTGGACTGTCTATGGTCTATGGCTTCATCAAACAGTCTGGCGGCCATATCACGATCTATAGTGAAGTCGGCCATGGCACGTCGGTGAAGATGTACCTGCCGCAGAGGATTGTTCAGGGTGAAGCTGCCCGGCCTGTTGAAAAACCAGAAGACAAACCGGTTGAAGCTATTCGCGTGGCCGACGTGGCTCCAGTTGTTGAAGCAGTTGCGGAAGTTGCGGTTAAGCCAGCGCGGTTGCCGAAGATCCTCGTGGTTGAGGACCAGGAAGCGGTGCGTGCCGTGGCCTGCGGATTCCTCACGGACTTTGGCTATGATGTGGTCGAGGCCGAGGATG
>JANMKJ010000270.1:0-10130 GCA_031371945.1 Rhodobiaceae bacterium | reverse complement strand
AGCACGCCAGTCAAGTCTGATTTGTCGGGGCGTAGCGCAGTCTGGTAGCGCACCTGCCTTGGGCGCAGGGGGTCGCGAGTTCGAATCCCGCCGCCCCGACCATTCAGGTCTTGCAAGATTTGGGAGGAAGCCTTGGTTGCTCGCATTTTTAAGCCTTCCCGCAGCGCCATGCAGTCTGGCGATGCAAAATCCGATGTCTGGCACCTTGAATTTGAATCCGAGACCCCGCGCACCAAGGACCCGCTCATGGGTTGGACATCGTCGGGTGATACCCGCCAGCAGGTCAAGTTGAAGTTTGAAACCAGGGAATTGGCCATAGCCTACGCCGAGCGCAACGGGCTGGCTTATGTCGTAGCGAAGGTGCCACCGGAACGCCCCAACAAGAAGTCCTATTCTGACAATTTCAAATGGGGCCGTACCGAAAACTGGACCCACTAAGCAAGATGAGCAAGCCGTCCATTCGCCAGAAACTCCGCAGTGAGCTTGAAACCAAGCTGGAGGACAGGCAGTTTGGGTCCGGCTGGTTGAGTGGCACGTTGGCATTTCTGCTGGGGGCAGGGTGCCTGCTTCTCGTTATCTGCCGGGCATTCCCGGGCGTGTTCATCACACCCCAGCTTCAAATCTTGTTCCAGAATGAATGGTTCCCGGTGGGGCTCTTCATTGCGATGCTGCTGGCCTATGGGCTGGCGCTTCTCAACTTCGTTCTGCGGCCCAACAAGGTGCTTGGCTTTGTTGCCGTTGGCCTCACGCTGCTGGCCGGTTTGATCGGCGGCTTTGTATCTGTGCCCACCAATCAGCAGGGCGTTTTCTTCGGGCTCGACTTCTTCGTGCTCAATGTGATTTTCACGGGGCTGCTGTTCATCCCGCTTGAGCGCACGTTTCCGCGCTACCGTGAGCAGCGCCTGTTCCGCAACGAATGGCGCGAGGACCTGTTCTACTGTTTCGTAAGCTCGATGATGGTGCAGGTTTTGACCTTTCTCGCCACAGCACCCGCCTTCTTCATCAGTGCCAATACAGGTTTTGCTGACCTGCGCAGTGCCGTGGGTGGACAACCGCTGGTGCTGCAGGTGATCGAAGTCATGTTCTTCACTGATCTCGTGCAGTACTGGGTTCACCGCGCTTTCCACAAGGTGCCTGCGCTGTGGCGCTTCCATTCCGTGCATCATTCAGCCAAATCCATGGATTGGATCGCCGGTGCCCGCATGCATTTCCTCGAGATCATCGTGTTGCGATCCGTGACCGCCATCCCCATGTTCTCGTTTGGCTTCGAGCCTATCGCCGTGCAGGCCTACCTGCTCATCCTCTATGTCTACTCGGCCTTCATCCATGCCAATGTGGGCTGGAACCTTGAGCGTATCGGCCATGTGCTGGTTACGCCCAGATTCCACCACTGGCATCACGGCGAGGAACGAGAAGCGATCGATGTGAATTTCGCCATACACTTTCCCCTGTTTGACAGGTTATTTGGTACCCACCACTTGCCACCCGGAGCCTGGCCAAAATCCTACGGTATCAATGGCCATCCCGTGCCACTGGGGTATTGGAAACAGTTTCTCTATCCATTCAAGCGGTGATCAGTTAAATGTCAGTTCCAATGACCTCGTAGCTCAGCTGGATAGAGCAACGGATTTCTAATCCGTCGGTCGCAGGTTCGAATCCTGCCGAGGTCGCCATACTCTCCTCCGCTGCGGTGCATCTGCGAATGTAGATAGTTGAGACCGCCGTGCTCCCGATTTTCCGTCAGTGACGATAGTACGCTGGGTCGGATTTAGGATTAACTACGCTCTGCTTTAACTGCTGCAGCCATCACCATCGCTTTGCCGACAATGAGTTTCCCCCTGTCAACCAAAGTCTCTCCAGCCTTTTGTATATCTCGAACCTCTTTATTTTGGCTGAGTTTTGCTTTACCGACCAAACGAGTAATTTCAATTTCGAGACCGACTACTGCTTTGACCATCGTGTCGATAAATTCTCTCGAGCTATCAGTCATTTTCCACGGCTTAGGCTCTGGCGCCTCGTGGATACGGGTTAACCTCGCGACAACTTTTCGGACATATCGCTCGTCATCGCGAATAGTTACACGGCCATGAGCGTGAGCCACAATGTAATTCCAGGTTGGAACCTGCTTATGAAAATCGTGTTTGCTCGGGTACCAGTTAGGTGAAACGTAGGATTCCCCAGCTCGGAAAATGACGAGAACTTCGTCACCCGTAGCAACATCCAGCCAAACTGAATTAGCGCGCGCCACGTGGCTATGAAGCACCCCCTGGGTGCCGTCAGTTCTATCAAGGAGGAAGGGAATGTGATTGGCATCTAGACCAGCTTTACCATTGGTAACTAATACACCAAATGGACTACCATCGATTACATCGAACAATGATTCTTGGCGCATTTCACTGAAATGGGGAGGAACGTACATGTAATCTCCATGGCCTTAGACAAATGATGTTACATGGAAAAAGAGTATACTGGGAATGCCAATTGAACAGCGTTTCACCAGTCCGCTGGCGAGGCAGGACGCTATGCATCAAACCCGATCAAACGACTTACGCCATTAGGACATAACACTGCGCGTTGCGATTGGCGTGAAGCTTGGTACGCTCCTCTGGTTTGCTAGCATCGAATATGCCGACGAGAACAACGCTGAGCCCATGCTTCGCCAGGTCGGCTCAGCTCGTATGCTGTCGTCAGGGCCGGGGTGGCGTTGTTCTGGTTGGTTTGGTTGCTATTGACCTGAACGTTTGTAGAATTGATGTGGAGGTTGCCATAGTAAGGGTATCCAAAGCCCCAACCGCTTCCGCCCTTGAAGTAATGAACGCCATTCGCCTCTGTCTGGAAAACTTGATAGGGATTGATTACATAAAGCGGTATCGCTTTTTGGCCGGCATGATGCTTCTTCTTCGCTTCGTGAGCATCGGCAAGCGGGGTCGCCACAATTGAGAAAAGTGCGAGTGCGGCAAAAACGGAACCGGCGGCAGATATACTTACGCTGGGTACAAACATGTTAAATCTCCGGATAAATTCCTGTGTTTAATGACTGCGAACCATTCCCCCGTGGCTCGCCGGCTGGAATGTTGCACCAAATCGGAACATTTGACCAGACTCGCGAACCGGACGATTGGCGGTTCTATTGGATTCCAAGTTAGATTTTACAACGCCGATGATTAAGGCTCAGGCGCTCCACAATAGCGGTACAAATTCACGGTATATCAGAAAGACGTTTTACAAACTATTGATATTATTATGTTATTTACGGAGGTTAGAATCCTGCCGACGTCGCCAACCATCATTCCGCCGAATCCCCGCCAATCCATGCCACTGCAAAAGTCTCCGTTCCTTGGGCCTTGAGAAGCGCCGAAGCCTCCTGCAGGTGCACGCCGGACGTGGCAACATCGTCGATGAGGATTGCGGAACCCGAAACTTCCTGGACCAGTTTCATTTTCTGCCGCTTCATGTTCTCTTTGGGGTGTGACGTGCCTTTCTGGTCAAGATAGGCAAAGGCCTGAATGACTGGGATGCCCAATTCAACTCCCACAGCCTTCGCCATGGCCAGTGAAAGGCATGAGTTCTCTGGCGAATGTCCACATGGAATAGGCACAATGAATTGGAAAGTATTGTTGCCCACGAGTCGGTGAATTTCGGACGCACACTCGCGACCCACGGTTGATACAAATTCACCCGGCAGAGACTTCTTGATAGCACGCAATGCCTTGATCTGATGTTGCTTGATGGAACCGCGCCACGCCCTCACGGTGAGATAGCTCATGTCTTCGCGGAACCGCACGGCGCGTTTGGAAATCAAGGTCTCCAATAGAAATTGACCCGCTGCATCCGTAATGTGAGGCGCTGCTTCGGCGAAACCGTCAATCTGTCCTGAAAGTTTGCTCTGGTGCTCAACGTGGCCTGTTGTTTCCAACACCGTAATATCCAGCAAGTCCTGATCAAATCCCGCTGGTCTGAAAGGGGAGGCGCGTACCGAATAGCTGCGACGCCTGCCGGTTCGGTCGGAGATGATTTCAAACTCCGGTGAACTTATGCTGGTCTTCAGGGCGCGCCTGAACAGATGTGCCATGGTTACCATGACGGGCGGTGCCGCATCGAAGTAGTCGGCGCCAACCAATTCCTTTTGAGTTCGCCCCAGGTTGTTGGCAAGTCCATTGCTCATCGCAAGGATCTTCAGGTTGGCGTCCAGTAATGCGCGCCATGTTACGCCAGAATTTACCGCTGCCAGCATTTCATCATAGGGTGCCGCAATCTCCACCAGGGAACCCTTTGCAGCCAATTCGTCTATAAACTCTTTGAGTTCCTTGCCCAGCGACTTTGCAACAAGGTCCAGCAGGTGCAGTTCCAGCTTGGTAGGTAACACATTGTGGCTGTTTGCGTAGAGTTGCATGCCAAGCACATATTTGCTCGAAACAATCAGTGGTTTGCGAATGAACAATCCAACTTGGGATTCGCCGGTGACAGCCGACAGGATGCGGGCGACATTGAGGTTGGCGGGATTTTGTTCAATCACTGTCCGGTTGGGCTTGAAGGGTGACTTGTCCCATGACCACGGGAATGTGACGATACCGCTTGCCAGACCCGTTTCCGCAACACAATGAGTTACGCCACTCTGGGTCAGAAGGATTGCAGCGGCGTCGGCGTTGACAAGTGTTTTGGCAACGGCCAGCAGGCGATCCATTTGAGACCGTATCGATGAGAAGTCCAAACCGTTTGTGGTAGGAGCAGCAAGCATCGAGATGAACCTTCCGTGGCCCCCACGCCAGTATGCGCCAGTTGCACCTCGCACACCATACAATACGGCACTGTTACTTAGTGTTCCATCAGCTAACTTCGATTCTGCTGGTTCAATCGTGAGTAGGCTTTACTCCTCCTATTGGTGTGGTTGAGGCGCGGAAATAGATCTAGATCAGTTCATTTGACCATGGAAAAGGATGACACTGCCTATACCGATGCCGAATATGCCAATGACCTTTTGGATCAATGCAAAACGGCTCAGATCTTCTGTCAGGTGTTTGGGAAAGAAATATGAAAGGATTGTGCCAAGCAAAAATACGAAAACTGGTTGAAATGCTTCGGTCGATTGGATGACCATCAATTGCCCCAGCAACAACGCCTGGCCAAACAGGGCGTTTCCACCGAGTGTAAGACTCTCATTGGCAAGATTGACACTAATGCTGAATTTCGCATTGTTGCGCAAGAACTCTGCGAAAGTATCGCGCGTGGAGCTGTGAAAGATGACCGCGAAAGCACCTACTAAGAATGTTCCAAAGGATTGCCAGCACAGTCCGGCCCAATAAAGGGAGTCATCTCCTGTGCCCAATTTGAACAAGGCATTGGTGAGGGCCACAAGGCAGGCCGCAAGTCCCGTCATCGCGACGAGTTTGTAATTCACTGAAGCCTTTTTCCGGTGATAGCTCAATACCAGCGCGCTTATCAAAATGACTGCACTGCCCACAAGTTCGGTTGCCCCTGGAAACTCGCCAAGCATGACCATGCCGGCAATCCAAGCAAAAACCGGAGACAATGACATGAGCGGCATAACAACTGTCACGTCGTCATTTTGCAACGCTGTCAAATACAGCCCCACCCATGAGATTTGGCAAATCCCTGAAAGTATCAGGAGACCAATTGACATCGGCGCAAGTCCGACATGAAACCCGGACATCGCGATTGACAAAGGCACCAGCAGAACCGGAAACAGCGCTGAGATGACAATCAAAGCATTGAGTGAACCCCCGGCGCCGTATCGTTGCACAAGGCCCTTGTCCAAGAGATTGGTAAGTGACCATAGCAGCGTGGCACCCAAAGCGAATGACAATGCCACCAATCTAATTCCCCTCAAATGACCCCGCGTCACCGCTTACATGATGAGAGAAACCGCACGCGAAGTCTATTGGTTGAGAAAGTCTCCGCAGTTTGGCGCTGGCAGAGAACCCCACGGCATGATGGGAACAGTGGATGTAGAGTTTTGCGGGCTGCCATCAATAAGTTTGTCGGTATAGGCGAGATAGACAAGCACATTGCGCTTGGTATCGCAGCCCCGGACGATCTGCATCTTCTTGAAAAACAGCGAGCGCCTCTGTTGGTAGATTTCAATGCCCTGGTCAAATTTCGCCTTGATCGTGACAGGACCTACTTGTCTGCACGCCAGGGAAGTTTCCGAGCGCTCTTCGGCAAATCCGGCCCAGCCCGACCAACCGCCGATTTCAGGTACCGTGAAATAGCACGCAACCCCGGCAACCACCGGATCGTCAACGACATAGGTTGCAAGCTTTGCATCAGGCGAGAGCAGGCGCCAAACAGTTGTCTTTTTGAATAGCAGTTCCGGATCGTCCGCCTCTTGGGCGAAGGCCGAAACCGTCACCGCCAGAAGTACCGATAGTATTATGAAAAACCGAAAAAATAGCTTCATCCCAATCTCCTTCTACCCGACTAGATAGGAATTATATCCACTATTTCAAGAAGTTTTTTTCAACCGTTCAAACCCTTGTTTTAAATCGTCAATCAGGTCATCGGGGTTTTCCAGGCCAATGTGGAAGCGCAAACCGGGTCCCGCAGCTGTCCAGGCTGTGGCGGTCCGGATTGGTTTAAACGGCACCACAAGGCTTTCAAAGCCACCCCAGCTGAATCCCATGCCAAACAAGGACAATCCGTCCAGCATCGCTGCTACGGCAGGCTCTGCTACTGGTTTCAGCACGACTGAAAACAGTCCGGAAGCACCGGTGAAGTCCCGCTTCCAGATTTCGTGGCCAGAGGCATTACTTAGGGCTGGGTACAGCACCGTTTCAACCTCACTCCGTCCCCGTAGGAACTCGGCCACCTTGGTGGCATTGCGCATGTGCCGCTCCAGCCGAACGTCGAGTGTCCGCAAACCCCGCAGCGCCAGGTACATATCATCAGGTCCCGCAAACTGTCCCATGCCTTCGTAGGTGTCCTTGAATTGGTTCCAGGTTTCGCTGGTGCAAACGGTGGAACCCAGCATCGCATCCGAATGGCCAACAATATATTTTGTTGCGGCTTGGATCGAAACATCACAGCCATGGTCAAAAGCATTGAAATAGTGGCCGGCAGCCCAGGTGTTATCCAAGATAACCAGGCAGCCCTTTTTGTGGGCAACGTCGGCAATCGCGGGAATATCTTGCACCTCCATCGTTTGCGAACCCGGACTTTCGCAATAGACAACTTTGGTGTTGGCTTGGATAAGCGCTGCAACACCGCGCCCGAGCATCGGGTCATAGTAAGTTGTTTCGACCCCCAACCGCTTCAAGACCGTGTCGCAGAATTGCCGGGCTGGGAAATACGCCGTATCTACCATCAACAGGTGATCGCCAGATTTCAGAAACGCTAAAAGTGTGGTGGAGATAGCCGATAGGCCCGAAGGGGAAACCTTGCAGTCAAATCCGCCTTCAAGCATTGCAATTGAAGTTTCAAGGGCGCGCGACGTTGGTGTACCCCGGCGGCCATAGACATATTCCTGGCTCTTGTCGTGCAGTGACTGATAGGTGGGAAACAAAACTGTGGACGCATGGTAGACGGCCGGATTAACAATGCCATGTTCACTGAACTCACGTCCGGCAGCCACTAGCCGCGTTTCGGGTTTGCGTGATTTGATGTCCGGTCTGTTCTTTGCCATGTCGCCTGCCTGAGTGGGTTGCGGTGAAAAGCCTTACATGCCAAGTCACGGAAGGGAAAGCAAATGAGCAACATATCACCCCTGCAACGCCTGCTGCTCCGGATTCTGCGCTTTAGCACGTTGGGAGCAGCTATCCTGTTGGCCATTTTCCTCGCCATAACCATCTGGAAACAGGCGAACGCCACCGGATTTGAGTATTTTACCCGGCAGGACTGGAGCCTCATTGGCTTGCTGGCGTTTATGCTGCTGTGCGCCCTTTGGCTGCACCGCTCAATTGGGAGGGAAATGGGCTTGAAACCGGACCCTCAAACCAGTAGCAAAGCGCCAAAGATAACGGGTGAAAACGAATGAATTCGGAACTGCGCGTCGCCGACAGGAAAGACTGGATCAAGGGAGCAACCGGTGATTGGGAAATCATCATAGGCCTCGAGGTCCACGCCCAGGTCACCGCAAAATCCAAGCTGTTTTCGGGTGCGTCGGCGGAATTCGGCGGCGAACCCAATGATCACGTTTCACTGGTGGACGCAGCCATGCCCGGCATGCTGCCTGTGATTAACCAGTATTGCGTGGAGCAGGCAGTTCGCACCGGACTTGGCCTCAAGGCAAAAATCAACACGTACTCGGTATTTGACCGCAAAAACTATTTCTATCCGGATTTGCCCCAGGGTTACCAGATTTCCCAGTTCAAGCAGCCCATCGTCGGGGAGGGCGTGGTATCAATCGACAGTGATGATGGCAACACCATTGATATTGGCATTGAGCGCCTGCATCTCGAGCAGGATGCCGGCAAGTCGATTCATGACCAGCACCCCACCATGAGTTTTGTTGACCTCAACCGCTCGGGCTGTGCCCTTATGGAGATCGTGTCCAAGCCGGATATGCGTTCGCCCGAAGAGGCCCGCGCTTACGTCACCAAGTTGCGTCAGATCATGCGTTATCTCGGCACCTGTGATGGCAACATGGAACAGGGCTCGCTGCGGGCCGACGTAAACGTATCCGTCCGCAAGCCCGGCGCCAAGTTCGGCACCCGTTGCGAAATCAAGAACGTGAATTCAGTGCGTTTCATGGTGCAGGCCATCGAATACGAAGCCCGCCGCCAGATTGGCATCATCGAGGATGGCGGCACCATCGACCAGGAGACGCGGCTTTATGATCCCAAGAAGGGTGAAACCCGCTCCATGCGCTCCAAGGAAGAGGCGCATGACTATCGCTATTTCCCGGATCCTGACTTGCTGCCCCTCGAATTTACCAGCACTTGGGTAGAGACCATCAAAAACACCCTGCCGGAACTTCCCGATGAGAAGCGCAACCGTTTCATGAGCGCCTATGGACTTTCCGCCTATGATGCCAACGTGTTGATCATGGAACGGGCCTCATCCGATTACTTTGAAGCTACTGCAAAGGGCAGGGACGGCAAAGCCACCGCCAACTGGGTCATCAACGAATTATTCGGACGGCTCAACAAGGAAGGAAAAACGATCGAGACCACACCAATTTCCACGACCCAGCTAGGGGAGTTGATCGACCTCATTTCTGATAACACACTGTCGGGAAAAATGGCCAAGGATGTGTTCGAAATCATTTGGACTGAAGGTGGTTCGCCCGCCGAAATCGTTGAAACTAGGGGGCTGAAACAAGTCACAGACATGGGCGCCATCGAAAAAGCGGTGGATGAAATCGTGGCCCAGAACCCCGATAAAGTGGCTGCCGTTTTGGCTAAACCGTCCATGCTGGGCTGGTTTGTGGGCCAGGTCATGAAATCCACCGGTGGCAAGGCAAACCCCCAGACTGTTAATGATTTCCTCCGCAAAAAGCTCGGAATTAACTAGTTACTTCAGTATTTTACATAATATTTCCGTTTCCCGGAATTATCCGCTATAGTCCGTGTGCAGAGTTATTCTGGCAATTTTACATGTGAGGGCGGTACTATGGCGAAGCCAGCCAAAAAAGTGGTGAAGAAACCTGTTGCCAAAAAGAAGGTCGTTCCGGCAAAAAAACCTGCAATTTCAGCACCTTCCACCAATGACAAGCAGCGTTTCACACTGCACGGGTCGAATATGTCTGGCCCCACTTACACCGCTGGCCTTATGTTATCTTTAAGCCGCCACCCATTTTCCTATATCCACGTGAATTTGCGTGAAGGTCAGCACAAGCAGCCGGACTACCTGGTAAAAAACCGCTACGGCCAAGTACCAGCCCTGCGCGACGGGCAGATTTTCCTGGTCCAGTCAGCCTCAATTCTTGAGCACCTGGCGGAAAGCCTGAAAAAGTTTGACGGAAAAACCCCTTTGGAGAAGATCCGCATCCGCGAGTGGCTGTTCTGGCAGTGGGACAAGTTGGCGGTGCCGGTTCTGCGTCTTCGTGCCCGAAATCGCGGCTTTCGCCAGTTTGGCGACGAAATCCGTACCATGTATGACACGGAAGCCAAGGCGGCTTTTGCCGTCATTGAACATGAACTTGCGAAATCCGAGTGGATTGTCGGAAAGAAGCC
>JANMKJ010000252.1:0-2792 GCA_031371945.1 Rhodobiaceae bacterium | reverse complement strand
CTGCAAACGGTTGGATGATTTGGCCCCCAATCCGCTATTCCTACAATACCGTAAACAATGAACTGCCGCGCCCTGCACCTTCGACGCCGGCTTCGAACCTGACCCGGGCCGAGGCTTGCGCCAAGTATCCGCTCACCGTCACGGATGTAAACTGCAATGTGGGCAACATGAACTGGCTCGGCACCGACGACCAGGGACGCGACGTGGTGGCGCGACTGATTTACGGTTTTCGCATCTCCGTTGCCTTCGGGCTTATTCTCACATTATTTTCGTCAGTCATCGGCGTGGCTGCAGGTGCGGTGCAGGGTTATTTCGGGGGCTGGACCGACCTGCTTTTTCAACGCTTCATTGATATCTGGTCGTCGATGCCGACACTCTACCTTCTCATCATCCTCGCCGCCTTCATCACTCCTACATTTTGGCTCCTGCTGTTCATACTTGTTCTCTTCTCATGGACGGGGCTTGTCGGCGTGGTGCGCGCCGAGTTCCTGCGGGCGCGGAATTTTGAGTATGTGCGGGCAGCGCGTGCCTTGGGATTGAGCAATGGGAAAATCATGTTCAAGCACCTGTTGCCGAATGCGCTGGTTTCGACAGTTACGTTCATGCCATTTATCCTCTCGGGCTCGGTCACGACATTGACGGCTCTTGATTTTCTGGGCTTTGGACTGCCACCGGGTTCGCCTTCGCTTGGTGAGCTGCTGGCGCAAGGCAAATCCAACCTGCAGGCACCGTGGCTGGGCTTCACGGGATTTTTCGTGGTTTCGATCATGCTCACACTTTTGGTTTTTATCGGCGAAGCAGTTCGGGATGCGCTCGATCCGCGCAAGACGTTCACATGAACGACGTGCTGCTCGAGGTCAAGGATTTGTCGGTGGCCTTCCGGCAAGGCGGCAAGGCCACGCTCGCGGTCGACAAGGTGTCATTCACATTGAAGAAGGGCGAAACCCTGGCGCTGGTCGGCGAGTCTGGTTCCGGAAAATCGGTTTCAGCTCTTTCCATCCTGAAGTTACTGCCCTACCCGGCGGCTGAACATCCTTCGGGCTCCATCACGTTCAAGGGCAAGGAACTGATGGGGGCCAATGAACGGGAACTGCGCGCGGTCCGCGGCAATGACATTACGATGATTTTCCAGGAGCCCATGACATCGCTCAATCCGTTGCATTCGGTTGAACGGCAGATTGGCGAAATTCTGGAGGTGCACCAGGGGTTAAAGGGGCAAGCAGCACGGGATCGGATTGTCAGCCTTCTCACCAAGGTGGGCATTCGCGATGCAGAAACGCGGTTGCAGGACTATCCGCACCAGCTTTCAGGCGGGCAACGGCAGCGCATCATGATTGCCATGGCCCTGGCCAACAACCCCGACCTTCTCATAGCCGATGAGCCGACGACCGCACTTGACGTTACCGTACAGGCACAAATCCTGAAACTGCTCAAGGAATTGCAGGCTGAGTATGGCATGGCGCTGCTCTTGATTACCCATGACCTCGGCATCGTTCGCCACATGGCCAATTCCGTATGCGTCATGCAAAAAGGCCGCGTGGTTGAGACTGGACCTGCCATGAAAGTGTTTGCAAATCCACAGCATGCCTACACCAAGATGCTGCTGTCGGCGGAACCCAAGGGCCTGCCGCCGAAATCCGATATGCGTGCTCCCATCGTGCTTGAAACCAAGGACCTTAAAATCTGGTTTCCCATCCGGCGTGGATTTTTTCGCAAGGTGGTTGGGTACATCAAGGCAGTGGATGGGTTGACTGTGCAGGTGCGGGCAGGACAAACGCTTGGCATTGTCGGCGAGTCCGGGTCTGGCAAGACGACACTTGGCCTTGCGGTATTGCGGCTCATCGCGTCGCAGGGTGCCATCACCTTCCAAGGTCGGCGCATTGATGGACTAAACTCAAATGAGATGCGACCCCTGCGCAAGGACATGCAGATTGTTTTCCAGGATCCGTTTGGCTCGCTTTCCCCACGGCTTTCCATATTGCAGATTGTCGAGGAGGGATTGATCGTGCAAGGCACCATCAAATCCGCGGCGGACCGGAGGGCACATGTTGCAAACGCCCTCATGGAAGTGGGACTGGACCCCGAGACGATGGATCGGTACCCCCATGAATTTTCCGGCGGGCAGCGCCAACGCATTGCCATTGCGCGGGCCCTGGCACTGAACCCCAAGTTCATCATGCTGGACGAACCCACTTCGGCGTTGGACATGTCGGTACAGGCCCAGATCGTGGACCTGCTGCGGGGGCTACAGGCCAAACACAAACTAACCTATCTTTTCATCAGTCATGACCTGAAGGTCGTGCGCGCCCTCGCCAATGATGTGGTGGTCATGCGAAATGGTGTTGCGGTTGAAAGTGGTCCCACGGCTCAAATCTTTGATGCACCGCAAACCGAGTACACCAAGGCGTTGATTGCGGCATCGCTCAACTTGCGGGCAGCGCCTGAGAATATTGTGAGGCAGTAATGGCATTTCTGTTTGTGGTTCCCACCTGGCCTATGGAGGCATGGAAAGCCGCCATGAAACGGGCAGCTCCCCACCTTGACGTTCGGGTTTGGCCGGACGGCACCGGCCAGCCTGACGAAATCGAATATGTAGCAGCATGGCTTCCCCCGCCTAACGTGCTGAAAGGATTGCCTAATTTAAAAGTTATTTTTTCGCTGGGTGCGGGTGTTGATGCCATTCTGAAAGACCCGACCCTGCCGAGTGATATTCCGATTGTGCGGGTCAATGACGACGACCTGACCAAGCGGATGACAGAATACATTGTACTGCACGTCCTCATGCATCACCG
>JANMKJ010000251.1:0-4700 GCA_031371945.1 Rhodobiaceae bacterium | reverse complement strand
TGCGCAACGTTGCCCTTGTACTCGACCTTGGGATCGCTGCCCAACATGACCTTGATGCCGGCAAGCAGGCTTGATGCATTCAACCAAATTTCCGCCGACTTGCATTCAAAGCGCAACAGCAGAACGTCAGGATCGTCCTTTCCCTGCTCAAACCAGGCCGCCACATACTTGTTCCACAATGCGTCAAGGTTGGCCCTGCTGGTGTCAATGACGATGCGTCCCCGGATGGTTGCAAACAGGCCATGATTTTTGGAAATGTATGTGGCAACAGCTCGGCTATTGAGCTTGCTGCGTTTTCCAAGCATGGATTTGCGCGAGGTAAAAAACCAGATTTGGCCATTCCTGGTTTTGAATTGCGCGGTCATGGGGCGCAGCTCCGTGTCTTTTGCACCCTCGAATCCCAGCATCACGGTTCTGTCGGAACGAATGGATGTCCACAACTGCGTTTTTAACTCTCTGGCACTCGGCATCTGATGTCTCTCCAACTTGCTTCACCAAAACAGAAGCACGCGGGAAACGCCAGGCATGGCGTAAGGTTCCATCGCCATTCCTCGCGCCCTCCACCAGTTTTACGCCAATAAGAATTGCGTGCACGTCGCCCGGGGTTATCCGCCGCGCCGCACAACCGAAAAGTAATCGTCCCCGCCGATTTGCCCGCCTTTGAGGGCAATTTGCAGGCCGTCGGTTGCGGGCGTGGACCCGTGCGCGAGGCACAGGGGGGAACCGGGTGTGGCTGGCAACGGCATCAACGTGGTAAGGGCTTCGATTGCAAGCTCCTTCAACGCGTGGCTCGACGTATCGCCGCCCGCAATGACCACGCGTTCCAGGCCATGCTTTTCCACCAGGCGGCGGAGAATGCTTCCCAGTGCCCGGCTTATGCGGTGGCGTGCGTTGGCAGTCTTGTCAAGTTCGCTGCCGATATCCTGGGAAGGTCCAAGTGCCGTATGGATGAGGGGGCTTTTGCCGTCCTTTAGCGCCCTGTCCGCTTGGGCAATGACCGCATCCCGTGTCGTTGCAGCGGCTTCACCAATGAGATCGAGGGGACTCACGGCGATGAGGTGAAACCCATGTTGACCCGCATGCTGGATTTGCCGTTCCGTGGTGGGCGATACGCTTCCCGAAACAACCGCAATGCGCTCCACGACACCTGGCGATGTAAAAACCGGGGCCGCTGCTGCGCCTTGTTGGGTCAACAGGGCGTATTCAATGCCGGATGAGCCGGCCACAAACCAGCCACCCGCTTGCTTCAGTCGCCACAGCTGCTGTCCGACGTGGCGCTGGGTTTGCGCACTGTCGACGTCGAACATGACCACGCCACGGGCCTGCGCGGTGATGCTGTCGATCTGCTCGAGCTTGGTGGACTGAAGCAAATCAAGATCAACCAGCAGCGTTTCGAGTTGGGTTTGCCTGGCAAGATGGATCCTCAGGTCCGACTCGTCCATGGGCGTGACCGGGTGACGGCCCATCACCGGATGCCGGTCAATGCGATAGGTCCTGCCCTGATAAGCAGCAAAGAGATGGCCGAAGGCGGTGTAGCGCTTGAGCTGCGGTGCGCCGACAACCAACGGCACATATTTTTGGTCAAAGACAGCTTTTCCGATTTCAATGGCCTTGCCGATGCTGCCAATCGTGGGACTTGAGTCGAATGTGGAGCAAACCTTGTAGTGGCAAAAATCCGCGTTCAGGGCCTTGAGCCAGGTGAAGATGGGGAGAAGATGTTGCTCCATCCATGCAGGGGTTTCGCTGCGGCTCGACCCTGCAATGCCCATGGCCCGACACGCAGCAAAGCGGTTGACGAGTTCGTCTCCAGGGATATCCAGGAACAGCACGGTTTCAATCCCGTTGAGGGCCAGGGCCTCCATGACGTCGGTCGACCCGGTGAAATCATCGCCGTAATAGCTCAGAAATGGTTTTGCAGATTTCCCCATTTATGATGACAAGCGAGACTTTCCGCCAAACGCTTGAATGGCGGCTGCGAGTTCTGCATGATCCTTGGCGTAAACGTCCAATGGAATGTCCGTGACCGCCGCTTGCCAGGCCTGTTGCACGGCCCGCACTCCCGCTGCTGGCCCTTGCGGATGGCCGACGATCCCGCCACCGCAGAGATACAGCAAATCGGTGGTGCGCCCGGTTCGCCGATAGGTTTCGGGTGCCTGGCCTCCCCATTGACCTGATCCGGCAACGGGCAATGCACAGTCTGACTTTTGAAACAGCGGTGTTGTGACGGCTTCGAAGGACCGCACAAATGAATCGTCCGGCTCCCAGTATTTTACGCCAATGCCATTGATCTGGAACTGGTCAACTCCCAGCAGCCGCCAGAACTGCTGCCACACCCTGAAGTCCATGCCCAGCCCCGGATGCCGCGTGAGCAAATCCCAGCCATTGCGATGGGCATGCAGCACCAGGCCACTGCGCTTGCGAAGATAGGCCATGCCACCAAATCCAATCGAATTGATGTTGATGACAGCACAGTTGCCTCCCGCTTCCAAAACCATGTCGTGGTTGCGCATCATCTCATCGGGATCAGCGTGCGATATGCCAAACGCATACATGACCTTTTTCCCGGTTTTCTGCTGGTGCTCGAGGATGAGCGGCATGATGGCGGCAACGCGGTCCTTGAGCGGGGAGTAGGCGGGGCTCATGAGCTTTTCATCATCCTTGATGAAGTCCACGCCTGACTGGACCAACTCGCTCACCAGTGCCGCAGTCTCTAGGGGGCGCAACCCCAGGGCGGGCTTCACAATCGTTCCAATGATCGGGCGGCCAAAAACCCCGGTCAGTGCCCGGCTGCCATTCACGCCAAATTGCGGGCCGGGGTGGGCAGCGCCAAACGCTTGAGGAAGCTTCATGTCGACGATGCGAATGCCGGTCATGCCACGGATCGAATAGGTGCCGCCAATCGCAATGGTCATCAGCGCTGACAGGTCCGTCCCCACCGCATCCAGCGGAAAGCCGATATCAACGTCAGCCCGTTGGAAAGGCCCGGGATGGCCCGCCGCTTCCGGCCATGAGGGCGTAGCAACCGCGGGCAGGGGGCGAATATCCAGCACCCGTGCCGCAACGCGGGCCTTCAACGCCTCGGTTTCGCCGGGGGTGGGCACGAAGGTTCCCGTCGATTGGTCGCTGGCAATCTTTTCAGCCATTGCCGCTATGCCGTTGCCCGGCGTCTCGATCCTGTAGGTGACGACGATCATGGCATCACGCCTATCTGTGGCCATCGCTGGTTTTTCAATTCAGCAGGTCTTTCAACTCTAGCACTTTGCCACCCGCGGCACTCTGATACGCCGCTTCCACAAGGGCGGACGTCTTCAGGTTGTCCGCACCTGATGTTGCAGGGGTTTTTCCACTGGCCAGGCATTGCGTCCAGTGTTGCTGGATGTTGTAAACGCTCTCCTGAACATTGTGCCAGGGCCGCGAGGCCCAGGACAGCAGTGGAGGCGAAACGTCAACGCTGCGCGTGCCCATCCTGCTCGCAATCACCATGCTGTAGCCCTGGTTCAACCGGATCGAACCTTCCGAACCATCAATCTCCACAAGGGTTTCGGGAAACGGGTCGGTCGACAGAAGGGTTGTGTAGGAACAGTCGACGATGGATGTGGCGCCACTCTCGTGTTCCAGCAAAATGGTCGCCGCGTCTTCACCTACCACTTTGGGATTGACGCGATTGGTGCGTGCCGAAAGCGATTTCACGTCGCCCAGATAATAGCGCGCAAGATCGAGTGTATGAACGCCGAGGTCCTCGATGATGAATCGCTTGCCCAGTGCGAGGTAGGGTTGCCCGGAAAATATGTCGTAGGCCGTACGAAAGGAAAACCGGCCCCAGAACGGCACCCCGATGTCACCGCTGTCGATCACCGCCCGCACCGCCTGAAGCGGCGACTGCCAGCGGAAATTTTCATGCACCATCAAGGGAACTCCGGCGGATCTGCACATCTCGACCATGGCCTTTGCGTCGTCCAGGTTGAGGGCAAAGGGCTTCTGGCAGATTACGGGCATCTTGTGCCGCGCTGCCATGTCCACGAGGGATAGGTGGCTTGGCACCGTTGTGGCAATGTCAACGAAGTCAAAGCCGCCATCGGCAAACATGTGGGCGGCATCCGCGTAACGGCGCGTAATGCCAAACTGCTCGCCAACGAGGTTCAGGCGTATGGGATCCCGGTCGCAGATCGCCACGATGCTGGCACCATCAACATCATTCCAGCCATGCATGTGGTTCACCGCGAAAAAACCGCACCCGATCACTGCGCCCCTGAGTTCTGCCATCTCAACCTGCCTCCGTCATTTATCTTGCGTGTGACGCTTTTCAGGTTATGCGCCGGATGCTGTCAGCGATTTCCTGGGGCTCGAATACTTTTTTCCAGTCGTCGCGCATCAGGGCGGGCACACCAAATTCAATGGCCATGTTGCAGGCATCCGAGAAAACCCCGTCCACTTCCTTGAAGATGACAGCCCCCAGAACATTCATGTGCCCGAGCAGGAAGTCGCGCGCGGCTTCGGCGGGAACACCGCGCGCCACCACTTCGTTCATGGCATCACGCATGACGACAAGCAGTGAGGCGCAAACGGTTTCTGAAAGCCCAGGCTCGAGCAGTGCCATTTGCTCAACCGTCACCCGGTGCGAGCGCATGACCGGCGCCCAAATGACCTTGGCGATTTCCTCACCCAGTGCAAAGGCACTCTCGGGGCCCTGCATGAGCGCC
>JANMKJ010000249.1:0-2609 GCA_031371945.1 Rhodobiaceae bacterium | reverse complement strand
GAGGAAACCCCTTGTTTCACTTGGAGAACGACTGTGAGCACTAAAAATAGCCAACGCAAATTCGTTCGTGACAAAAAAATCAGCGCCAAATCAACTAAATCTGCAGGAAAGAAAATTCAAATAAGTAAGATTAGCACGGGCACGACTCGCGCTGGCGAAGAGAAGAACCAGAAATCTACGTCACGATAACCGATACAGTTTCGCTTCTGGGCAAGTTGCGTCATTGGCCACGGAAACATGCCTCACCCGAATTTAAACTCTCGTGTGTTTATGCTTCCGTCGTCTCGGACGATAAACGTGGTTTTGCCACGGGTTGCTTGAATTTCAAACTCAGGCGGGACAAAACTGATTGCCGTATTGCTGCCAACGCAGTGGAGGATTTCGCTCATGATATCTTCCAACGCTACGTTATCGTCGGGATGAAGATTTTGAATAGCCGTCGCCGTTTTATAAATATCGAGAAGCAATGGCTGCAGGCTATAATGAAGTACTGTTTCCTTGATGCTTAACATCATGTGCGGACTGAGTGTGATTTGCATGTTGTGGACTCCAATCTGAAGTCATATTTGCACGGCTGTGACATTAAACAATCCGCAATACACTCCTCTCGCTCACTGCACTAATCGAATGTAGAATACAGTGTTATCGCACAGTGCGTACAATGAGTAACGACCTAGCCTTCGGGTGGACCTTCAACCACGCCGAAGCTCACGGATGGACTGCCCGTTTGAGCGAGTTTGAATCCCTCTGCCGCCAGGCCCCTACGCATGATTTCGCGCACAGCTGCCGCACGGCTTGGCATACGCGTTTTAAACCGCCAATTTTCGATCGCGGCCAGTTCGGACTCATCAAGCATGATTTGCAAGCGGACCAATCTGTCTCTCGCCATATTGCCTGTCTCCGTCAGTCTAAATACCGTGAGCATAATTAACATAATGAGTAATGGACGGGCAAGTGCTACGGCACTCTCCCGCAGCCAAATACGCCAGACGGAACAATTGTTCCGTTCGCGCGTTACAGACCGCAATTTTTGTTCACGCGCCAGCTTAAATCAATTGGATTATGACATGGAATTTTACAAGACCGAGCTGGAAAGGGCCTTTGAAATGGCACGATCCGGCCAGCATCCAGACATAGCCAGCATACTGAAACATCTGAAATCTGAAGGTTATTCAGGCCATCAGGTTGAGGGAAAATCTCTGAAAATGCAACTCGCCCTGCTCATCGAGCAGGCCCTCCAGTCCCATCAAGTGTGAACACCCGATGGTCTCTTGGGTCCGAATTTCAAACCCATGATTTGAAATTTTTGTAGGGAACCAACAATCACACCAGTCGTTTCAAAACCGAGTCTGTAGCAGCCGCTATGGGCAAGATGATTGAAATTATGGAGTAAGACAAATGACTAAATCTCCCCTTATTCTCGCATTTGCTGCGGGCCTGATGGTTTCGACTGCAGCAATTGCCGCAACTGGCGATTTTGCGAAGATCGATGCAAATGCAGATGGTAAGATCACGCTGGAAGAAGGCATGAAGCTTCATCCAGATTGGACTGATGCAGCATTCAAGTCACTGGACACCAATGCCGATGGCGCATTGAATGAATTGGAATATGAGACCGCTGTAACTGCCGCTCCGGCAACCGATGCCCAGTCAAACTCCGGCGCTGTAGCACCTGCGACCGACGCCCAGACGAGTGCCATCACGAAAACCCAGCCTCCCGTAGCCGGTTCTGACCAGGCCGCCACCACTATGCGCAAGGACGGGCCAGCCAGCTATCTGGATGCTGCAGGCCCCAACGACATTCTGGCAAGCAAGCTCATCGGAATGCGGATCTACGCTGTTGGCACCGACATCGACGACACGAAGGCCTACCCTGCTGAAAGCCGCAAGGACTGGTCAGATGTTGGTGAAGTCAATGATGTCGTTCTGGACTGGGATGGCAGCGTGAAGGCTGTCGTTCTCGGCGTGGGCGGATTCCTCGGCCTTGGCGAAAAGGACGTGGCGATTGAAATTTCTTCACTTCGCAAGGTTCGCGAGTCAACCGATGCCAACGACTGGTTCCTGGTAGTTAACAGTTCGAAAGACTTGCTGACGAGCGCACCAGCTTACGTGCGTAATGATAAGTCATAATCTCCCGGCAAGGCAGGGGCTGAGGTTTCAGCTCCTGCCTTTTTCTATTTTGACTGCATCCGTTTCGGATGCTGGATCTGGACCGGGGTCGGTCTCTTTTGTTTCGGTGAGAAACTCGCCGACCGCCGCAAGCGCCTCAAAATGGCTGCTAAAGACTTTCAGGATGACGAGTAGTGGCACGGCAAGCACAATTCCGGAAATGCCCCAAATCCAGCCCCAGAAGGCAATGCCCAGGATCAAGGCTACGTGATTGAGTTCCAACCGTCGGCCCAATATGAAAGGCGAGACAAATTGGTTCTCCAGGGTTACCACTGCCGTGTAGAGCACAGGTGCTAGAAGCGCCATACCCAAGGTATCAAACACGACCAGGCCAACCACTCCCGCTATCGCCGCACCTCCCACAGGGCCAACGTAAGGGATAAAGTTGAGTACGAAGGCCAAAAACGCCCATAGATAAGCGGAAGGCATGCCAATAAGAT
>JANMKJ010000414.1:0-11545 GCA_031371945.1 Rhodobiaceae bacterium | reverse complement strand
TCTAAGCGGGAAACCCACCTCAAAACAATTTCTCCCTTGAGAACCGAGGAAGACGACCTCGTTGATAGGCCAAGTGTGGAAGCGCAGTAATGTGTGAAGCTTATTGGTACTAATCGTTCGAACGGCTTGATCTTCTCATTTATCGATGCCCATTTTTGATGGGTGGCGGTGTTTGAAAGAGACTTGCATTTTATATATTGTGCGCCTTTCTGTTTTTCGCCGGCCTGGTGGCTATGGCGGAGTGTCTGAACCCGATCCCATCTCGAACTCGGCCGTTAAACGCTCCAGCGCCAATGGTACTTCGTCTTAAGACGCGGAAGAGTAGGTCGCTGCCAGGCCTGCGAAACACAGAGAGCAACCCTTCTTTACAATTTCAATTCAAAAACCCGCCGTTGCAGCAATGCACGGCGGGTTTTTTGTTGGCTAGACAGGTTGCAGTAGGATATCGCATTGGCAACAGTATCGTTTCGTAATTTCACCGAGATAAGGGAAAACCGTGCCGACTGCAGGCAAGAAAAGAATCCGCCGATGGCTGGTTATTTTCGCCGTGGCCGCTCTTGCATATGGGGTGGTGGCTTATGCACTGTTGCCGCTGCTCTGGCGCCATTATGAGCATCAGCTGGGACTTGCCTCAAAGCCAATGATTACTAGAACGGCGGAGGGCATTCCCGGCGATCCGCTGAATGTGGGCTTGGTGGGCGATGAGGCCGAGCTGCACCGGATCATGCTGGCCGCCGGGTGGCAACCGGCCATCGCAATCACCTTGCGCAGCAGCATTGCGATTGCCGGGAGTGTTGTTCTCGACCGGCCCTATGAGGCTGCCCCCGTCAGCACGCTTTTCTACGAGGGTCGCAGCCAGGATTTCGCTTTTGAAAAAGCTATTGGCGGCAGCGCGGACCGCCGCCATCACGTGCGCTTGTGGCTGGTGCTGGTGAAGGGCGATGAGGGCCGCTCCGTCTGGCTCGGGGCGGCGACGCGCGATCTGGGTGTGGGCCTCAGCCATTACACGGGCCAGATTACCCATCACATCGCGGCGGACATTGATGCGGAACGCAATAGCTTGCTGGCGGACCTCACGGCCAGCCGCATGGTAACGGCGCTCTACAAGGTTTCTGGCGTGGGGCCGACGCTGTTTGGCCGCAACGGGGAAGGCGATCCTTATTTCACCGACGGGGAATTGCGCTTTGCAGTGATCTCACAGGGCGGAACGCTGGTATCGGCCAATCCGGTGGAACTGGAAAGCCCGGCGCTTTCCGAACTCAAAGACAGTTTGTGGTCGGCGGCGCGGAGTCTCGGGCCAGCCGGCGAGCCGCACTAGCCCTCTTCCACCGTCCACGCATGTTCAATCGTTGCCGTTTTCCCAAACATGATCGAGGCGGAGCAGTATTTTTCAGCCGAGAGGTTGATGGCGCGTTCGACGGCGGCGGGTTTCAACGCCCTGCCTTTCAATTTGTAGATCAACTTCACATGGGTGAAGACCTTGGGGTCTTCGCTGGCACGGGTGGCCTCAAGTTCCACTTCGCAGGCCGTCACCTTCTCGCGGGATTTTTCGAGGATCATGACCACGTCAAAGGCGGTGCAGCCGCCCAGTCCCAGCAGCAGCATTTCCATCGGGCGCACGCCGATGTTGCGGCCGCCGGATTCTGGCGCGCCGTCCATCACTACCGCATGGCCGGAACCTGATTCTCCCACAAAGGCCCTGCCATCCATCCATTTGATGCGTGCTTTCATGGGCGGGCTCTCCTTCAGGGTTATCAGGGCGCGAAGATAGCAGGTTTCAGGTGCATCTGGCGAAGTGACATGATGAGGACAAAGCACACAACCAGCATGATGCCGCACAGGCCGAAGGCAAAGCTGGTCGAGTGGCTTGCCGCTGCCCAGCCAAAAATCCACGGGGCCAGAATGCGTGGGGGTCCAGCCAGGATTGAAATGAAGCTCAAGCCCCCGGCACGGTTGGCGGGCACCTGGCTTGCCGCCATGTTGTAAAGGCACGGGCAGGTGACGGCGAGGCCCAGCCCCACGGCTGCAAAAGCCACGGTGCTCACGGCAAAAGACGTTGACAGGCCGAGCGCTGCAAAGCCCACGATAGCCGTTGCCAGTGAAGCCAGCATCAGGGGGATGTCGCCGAATTTGGCCCGCAGAAAATCACCGGAAAAGCGCATGATGGCATTGCAGATGCCGTAGAAGCAGGCGCCAAGCCCCGCTATCACCGCAAGGCTGGGGGCTTGTTCATCGAGCAGTTTGGCGGACCAGAAAATTGCGGTGGTTTCCGCCGCAATGGAAATGCCAACGGCAAGGCCCATGACAATGAGCGGCAGCTTTGACGGCAAGTGGGCAAAGCTTCCACCGGTGGCAACGTCGCGCCGCCGGGCCGGTACGAAGGCATAGACCATGGCCCAGGCAAGGCCAAGGCTGGCAAGCACGATGAGGCCCGTGGCCCACGGGCCGAACAGCGTGGTCACATAGCTGGAGATGATGGCAAAGGCGGCAATGGCCACTGAGACGCTGCCGTGGAAGGCGGTGAAGATCGGCCGGCCCACGTCATGTTCAATGGCGCTGGCTTCAGCGTTGATGAAAATATCGAGCACACCGAATACGGCGCCAAAGACAATGAGCCCGAGGAAGAAAGGCACCGGCGAAGCGGAGAGGAGCAGGGCCATGGTGACAAGTGCCAGCAGCGGCAAGCCTGCCAGCAGCATGGCACGGTTGGAGGCATGGCGGCCAATCATGCCGGCTGCCGACATGGCAGCCATCGTGGCCAGCGACGATGCGGTGAGGCCAACGCCCAGGGCGTAGTTGTCGATGTGGGATGCAGCGGTCACCGCCGGGATGGCACCAGCCCAGGCGCCCACGGCTGCGCCGAAGGCTGCAAAGCCAAACATGATGGCCGCACGGGGTGATGTGAAGTTCAGCATTGGCTCACGCCATAGCCTAAGAAACGTGTGCTCCGCCACTGGCTTCTCGGGTTTGGCAGAGATCGAGGACCTTTTGCAAATCTGCCCCGCGCCTGAAGGATGGCTCGCACGGTTTTTGGGCAATAACGGCGCTCACAAAACGCCGGTGATTGCTTTCCACGGGAGCCGACACGATCTTTCGCCAGGCCTGGGTGTGGATATCGGATCCGGAACACATTTTCAGGCTGGTTGAATCCATGGCGTAGTGCAGCTCGACGGCACCTTCCGTGCCGAACACGGCAAGCTTCATGTCATTGGCATAGCCGGTCATGAAGCGGCTGGCGTGGATCACGCCCAAGGCACCATTGCTGAACTCAACGGTCATGATGGCGCTGTCATTGGCATCCAGGGGGTATTCACCAATTTTATCGCCTGCGGCCTTGTGAAATGTCTTGAGGCTTGCCTGCACCGAGACAGGCATCATGTCCACGGCCAGGGCGGTGAAGTCCAGGATGTGAATGCCGACATCGCCGAGCACGCCGTTGGAGCCGTGCTTTTCCGAAAGCCGCCACAGCCATTTGGGATCGGTTTTCCAGTCGCCCCAATGATTGCCCACCAGCCAGCTCTGCCGGTAGCTTGCCTCCACATGGCGCACCTCGCCTATTTCACCGGCCATGATGCGGCGGCGGGCTTCCATGATGGCAGGCTCATTGCGGTAGCTCAGGTTCACCATGTTGATGAGGCCTGCCTTGTCGGCGGTGGTTGCCATGTCGTCCGCCAGCCTGAAATTTTCGGCCAGAGGCTTTTCGCATAGCACATGCTTTTTTGCCGCCAGCAGCTTCATGGTGGTGGGGTAGTGCACGCTGTCAGGTGTTACGTTCATCGCTGCGTCGAACTGGCCCCAGGCGATGGCATCATCAAGGGTGCCAAAAGCATTCTGGATGCCATGGGTTTCAGCGAAGGACCTGGCGCGGGCGAGGTCAACATCGGCAGCACCGGTGATGTCAACACGGGCGTCCTGCCTCAGCAGTTTCACGTGCTGGGTTGCCATGCCGCCGGTGCCGAGAATGAGAACGCGAAGTTTTTGCATCAGCGGTAACCGGCCTCGCCATCTTCATGCAGGCGCGGACCCTTGACTTCAAGCGGCACGGGAGCCTTGTCGTGCGGTACGTTGGGCGCATCGTTGACCGATACCCAAGCTTTGGCGGGGTTGTAGGCCCAGCGGGTGGCATTGTGGATGACCTGTAGCACCTGCTTGTTATGATAGGTGGGATAGGCCTCATGGCCGGGGCGGAAATAAAAGATTTTTCCCGCACCACGCTGGTAGGTAAGGCCGGAGCGGAACACTTCACCGCCTTCAAACCACGAGATGAAAACCGTCTCGAGGGGTTCTGGCACGGTGAAGGGCTCGCCATACATCTCCTCGTGTTCGATCTCGATATATTCTGGAAGGCCTGCTGCAATCGGGTGGTTGCGATTGATGACCCAGACCCGTTCAACCTCACCGGCCTCGCGCCATTTCAACGAGCAGGGTGTACCCAACAGCTTGCGGAAAATCTTCGAAAAGTGGCCGGAATGGAGAACGATCAGTCCCATGCCTTCCCACACCCGTTGCTGCACGCGGTCAACAATTTCGTCCTGCACCTCGCCGTGGATCTTGTGGCCCCACCAGATCAGCACGTCGGTATTTTTCAGGCGTTCCGTGGTCAGGCCGTGTTCGGGCATGTCCTGGGTCACCATTTCAAAGCTGATATCCTTGGCACCGTCGAAGGCCTTTGAAATGGCACCATGTATGCCTTGCGGATAGAGCTTGGCCACCAGGGCGTTGGTCTTTTCGTGTTCGTTTTCGTTCCAGATGGTTACGCGGATCGTCATCGTTTATCGTCCTGTTACTTGCTGAGGCGCATGCCATCGTCGCCGAAGCGGTGCACATGCTGGGCTATGGGTTTCAAGTTCAATTTCTGGCCTGTCTTGAACGCGGTGCGGCCAGGTTCACGCACCGTGAGCATGCCGGATGGTGTCGTCACGTAGAGGAAGCTGTCGCTGCCCAAAACTTCCGTATAGTCGAGGGTGCCTTCGATATCAGTTTTGGTCTTGGAGAATTCAAAGTGCTCCGGACGCACACCGATGGACTTGGCTTTCAGTTTTTCGGCGGCAGCACCGGTGATGAAGTTCATCTTGGGTGAGCCAATGAAGCCCGCCACGAATACGCTGTTGGGGTTTTCATAGAGTTCCATGGGAGTTCCCACCTGCATCACTTTTCCGGCCTGCAGCACCACGATGCGGTCGGCCATGGTCATGGCTTCGACCTGGTCATGGGTGACATAGACCATTGTGGTGTTTGGCAGGTCACGTTTCAATTTTGCAATTTCCATGCGCATTTGCACGCGCAGCGCCGCATCAAGATTGGACAGGGGCTCGTCGAACAGGAACACCTTGGCACCGCGCACGATGGCCCGGCCAATGGCCACACGCTGGCGCTGGCCGCCGGACAGGGCCTTTGGCAAACGCGTGAGATAGGAGGTGAGCTGCAGCATTTCGCCGACGTGCTCCACCTTCTTCTTGATCTCGGCGCGGCTCAGGCCCTGGTTTTCAAGGGCAAAGCCGATGTTTTCAAAGACGCTCATGTGCGGGTAAAGCGCGTAGGACTGGAACACCATGGCAATGCCGCGCTTTGATGGTGGCACCTCGTTGACCACCGCCTTGTCGATTTCAAGGGTACCGGACGAGACCTGGTCGAGGCCTGATATGGCCCGGAGCAGGGTTGACTTGCCGCACCCCGATGGGCCGACGAAGACGATGAACTCGCCTGACTTGATATCAAGATTGATGTCTTTCAGGATATGCACGGCGCCGAACGACTTGTTGAGGTTGGTGAGTTTGATATCAGCCATGGTTAGCCTCCCTTTACCGAGCCAGCCAGCAGGCCGCGCACGAAGTAGCGTTGCAGTGAGAAGAATACGGTGAGCGGAACGATGATGGTGATGAAGGCCGAGGCCGTCAGGATTTCCCAGTTGCCACCGCGTGACCCCAGAAGTGCATTGAGCTTGCCGGTCAGCACGAGCTGGTCCGGGCCGCTCCCCAGGAACACAATGGCCACGAGCAGGTCATTCCACACCCAGAGGAACTGGAAGATGGCAAAGGAGGCAAGGGCGGGAAAGCACAGGGGCAATACGATGCGGCGGAAAATCTTGAAGTCATTGGCGCCATCAATCTGCGCCGATTCAATCAGGTCCTTCGGCAATCCGGCAATGTAGCTCCTGAGGAGATAGATGGCGAAGGGCAGGCCAAAGCCCGTGTGTGCCAGCCAGATGCCGAGGTAGGTTTTCGACGGCACGCCCATGAAGGTTCCGGCCGCATTGTAGAGCTTGAGCAATGGAATGAGTGACATCTGCAAGGGGACCACGAGCAGCCCCACGATGATTGCAATGATGAGGCCGCGGAACGGCAGCTTCATCCACGCCAGCGCATAGGCTGCAAAAGCCGCGATCAGGATGGGAATGATGGTGGCTGGAATGGTGACGGTGAGGGAGTTCACGAAGGAGCGGCCAATGCCTTCCGAGAAGAGAACCGATTGGTAGTTCTCGGTGGTAAAGCGCGGGGGTTGCGAGGAAATGAAGAAGATGCGGCCGCCGCGCTCGTTGGTGAAGGCGGTGGGTGATGTGAGTTCGTAGTTGCCATCGGCGTTGACCGTGAGGTTGAGCCCGCCATCCAGCACCACGGTGGAGCCCGCCGCATTGGCGCCCGGGGCCTGCACCTTGGTACCAAAGGCAGAGACCTTCCCTGAAACCGCATCCTGGCCCTCGAACAGATTGCCGGAGATCACGAATTTCCCATCTTTTTCAACCTGATCGGCCATGCCCTTCATGCGGCCAACCTGGTTGCGGTCAGCACTCGACAGGGCCGTCCACCAGCCGGAGGCGGCTATGTCATTCTTGTCACGCAACGAGCTGATGAGCAGGCCTGCGGTGGGTAGGGTCCACAGGGTGATGATGAACAGCACCGCAAGATTGAGGGCGATGCGCGAGGGTTCGAGGGAGAATCTTTTCAACATGTCAGTGTCCCGCCTGCTCTTTGTTGGCCTGCCGGATGTTCCACACCATGATGGGCAGAACCGCTATCATGATGATGATGGCAATCGCAGCGCCCCGGCCAAAGTCACCGCCACCCCGGAACATCCAGTCAAACATGAGGTTGGCCAGAACCTGCGTGTTCCACTGGCCGTTGGTCATGGTCAGCACGATGTCAAACACCTTGAGGACGAGAACGGTGATGGTGGTCCACACCACGATGATGGTTCCCATGATTTGCGGCACCATGATGCGGTAGAAGATCTTGAAGGGGCTGGCACCGTCAATTGTGGCGGCTTCCAGGGTGTCCTCGGGAATACCGCGCAGGGCAGCACCCAGAATGACCGTAGCAAAGCCGGTCTGGATCCAGATGAGGATAACCATCAGGAAGAAATTGTTCCAGAACGGCAGGGAAATCCAAACCTGCGGATCGCCACCGAAATAGGTGATGAGGGCGTTGAGGATGCCAATCTGTTCCTGGCCCTCACCACGATAATCGTAGACAAATTTCCAGATGACGCTTGCGCCAACGAATGAAATGGCAAGCGGCAGGAAAATGAGGGAGCGGGCGAGATTGCCCCACCACAATCGGTCGGTGAGCACGGCAATGATAAGCCCAAACAGCGTGCAGGCGGCAGGAACCACAAGCAGCCAGATGAGATTGTTGAAGATCGACTGCTGGAACTGGGTGTCACTGAAGGCCCAGGCATAATTTGCAGTACCTACGAAATTCTCCCCAGCCTTGTCATGGAAGGAAAGCCAGATGGTTTGCACCACGGGGAAGATGAGATAGACGGTAAGCAACAGCAGGGCGGGACCGAGGAACAGCCAGGGTCGGATGATGGACTGGATTTTGAGGTTTTGAACGGCTCTTGCATCGTTGCTGCTGTCTGCCGAAAAAATCCGGTCGAGAAGCCAGTTTGATCCGTAGAAATAGCCAAAGGCACCGCCCACGCCGACGATGATGGTGAACAAGGCGTATAGGATTTGAGCTGTCATGACGGTTCCTCCGGCGAAAAGTTGCAGGCACGGACATCGTAAGCTCCGGGCCGAGAGAGACCTGGAGCTTCGTTTTTGCAGACTTGAGGTCTTAGGGCCTCAAGTTACTTGATTGCGTCCCAGGCCTTCTGGATTTCAGCGCCGGTATCAGCCGATGACTTGCCACCGACAAAATCCACCATGCCGGTCCAGAATGCGCCGGCACCAATTTTGCCGGGCATCAGGTCCGATCCGTCAAAGCGGAAGGTGGAGGCCGTTGCCATGATGTCGCCCTGCTTGCGCGCGGCGTCACTGGCATAGGCTGCCGGGTTGGCAGACTTGAGTGGCGTGAGGAAGCCACCGTCGGCCATCCAGATTTCGTGGGCCAGCGGCAACTTCAGGAATTCGATGAAGGCGCGTGCAGCTTTTGAATCCTTGGTGATGGTGAAAAGCGTACCAGCGCCAAGCACCGGCTTGCCGAGGTCAGCTTTTGCGGCATAGGTCGGGAAGTAGAAGAAGTCGGCATCAACACCCATTTTCGTGCCTTCGGGGAAGAACGATGGAATGAACGAGGCCTGGTGATGCATGTAGCACTTCGGCGGGGTTGAGAAGAGGCCCTTGGGGCTGTCGCGGAAGTCGGTGGACGCCACACCGGCTGCGCCACCATCAACATAGGCGTCATTCTTGGCAAAGGTGCCGAAAATGTCGAGCGCATTGATGACGGCAGGGTCGGTGAACTTGACTTCGTTGGTGACCCACTTGTCATACACATCCGGTGTTTGGGTGCGCAGCATGATGTCTTCGATCCAGTCCGTTGCCGGCCAACCGGTGGCACCGCCAGAGCCTAAGCCAATGCACCAGGGCTTGCCGCCGTCCTTCACGATCTGGTCGGACAGGGCAATGAGCGCTTCCATGGTTGTTGGAACCTCGTAGCCCGCATCCTTGAAGTTTTCTGGGCTGTACCACACGAGGCTTTTCACGTCGGTCTTGTAGGAGAAGCCAAAGAACTGAGGCGTGCCTGCCTTGTCCTTGGAGGTGCCAATGTCGACCCAGGACTGGCCAGCGCCGTAATTTTCAACCATCCAGGCCTTGTCGGCATCGGACAGGGGTGAAAGCAGGCCCTTGCTTGCAAGGTCGGCAATCAAGCCGGGCTGTGGCAGAATTGAAATGTTGGCCGGGCTGCCGGCTTGCGTATCGATGACCACTTGCTGTTCATAGTTTTCCGACGACGAATATTTTACGTCGGCGCCGGTGGCCTCGCGGAAGTACTCAAGCACAACCTGGATGTGGGCTTCGTCGTCACCGCGCCAGGGTCCAAAAATTGTGAGGGTTTCGCCCTTGAGATCAACCTTCTTGAGCTCGTCAAGATTGGCCCAGGTGAACTTGGCATCTTCGCCTGGCTTGTACTTGAGTTCAGCCAGCGCCGGGGTCGCCATAAACAATGCAGCAACTGCTGCACCTAAGAACAGGTTCTTCTTCACGTTGTAGTCCTCCCATTAGAAACAAAGTTGCAAGCACGGAATTTGCGAAGCTTCGGACTTATTATGGTTTTTCCCAAAGCGCTTTGAGTAATTTAGCTTTGCCGATAACTTGCGCAATCGTCAAGTATTTTTTTGCTTTTGTATTGTGCAATGCAACAAACTGGACGTATCTTTTTATATGATAATTGAAAGCGCTTTGGATTCATGCAATTGTCTTGATCATGAATCTCAAGCAGTTGGCCAAGCATCTCAATCTCTCGCAAACGACGGTGAGCCGTGCGCTGAATGGCTACCCGGAAGTCGGCGCTGAAACCCGGCGGCGGGTGGACGAGGCGGCCCGCAGGGTGGGTTACCGCCCCAACCCCCATGCCATGCGGCTGGCGACGGGACGGGCCCATGCCATAGGGCATGTTCTGCCGTCTGACCGCATGCTGCAGATTGATCCGCACTTTTCGGATTTCATTGCCGGAGCCGGTGACGTTTACAGTGCCAATGGATTTGACGTGATGTTGCATGTGGGCGGTTCCGAAGATGAGCAGACCGTGTACCGGCGTTACGCGCAGAGCGGTGCGGTTGACGGCGTGGTCATCATGGGTCCGAGGCTGAATGACTGGCGCATTGATCTGCTGAACGAGCTTGAATTGCCGTTCATCGTGCATGGGCGCGTGGGCGACAGGGAAGATGGCTATGCCTGGCTTGACGTCGATAATCGCGGGGCGTTTCGCCAGGCCACGAAATTGCTGACAGATCTGGGCCACCGTCGCATCGGCCTGGTCAATGGCAATGAGACTTTCACGTTCGCCACGCACCGCCGCCTCGGCTATGAGGATGCACTACGGACCGCTGGGTTGAGTCCCGATCCCACCATCATGACCAGCGACGCCATGACGGAAGAATCTGGCTATCGCCACACCAAGCACCTGTTGAGCGCCAAAGACCGGCCCACGGCCTTGCTCTACTCCAGCATGCTGTCGGTTTCCGGGGCGGTTCGCGCCATCCATGAACTCAACCTCGAGATCGGCAGCGATGTGTCGTTGATTGCCCATGATGACGGTTTGCCATTCCTCAATGCCGAAGGCTTGGTGCCGGCGCTGACGACGGTGCGCTCGTCAATCCGCGCTGCAGGTGGCCGTGTCGCCGAATTGCTGATTGCCATGATCAACGATCCAACGGGCGGCGAGCCGCATGAATTATGGAATGTCGATCTGATCGTACGGGGTTCAACGGGTCCTGCCGCCAGGCGGTGACGTCACAGCAGCCAGCGTGGCGCCTTCGTGAGATAATCGGCAAATTCCGCACCGAAGCCCTCCAGCAACTCGCGCTCTTCCTTGCGGATCACCGTCAGGTTCATCGCCAGAATGTAGATGCCGATGGCGGCGATGGCCGCGGCCACTGACAGGATGGCCAGCGACGTGAGCGGCAGCAGGAATGCCACGTAAATCGGATTGCGCGAATACTGGAAAATTCCACCGGTAACCAGGCGCTGGGGTGAACCGAAGGTATTGGCCAGCAACGACAGGCGCATGTGACGCTGGATTATTAACACAATGGCTAGGAATGCAGCATAGGCAAGCGGCAGAAGAAATAGTGCCATGCCGCCATGCGTGATTTCACTTGCAAGCTGCTCTGGCCCAACGAGTGCAAGGCCAGCAGCGTAGCTGAGGCCGCTGAGCCAGGCTGAAAGGTCAATGACCGCGGCACGGCCCTTGAGCTCGAATACCGGTTTTGCGATAGTTGCCTGGGGCTGCATCGGGTGCTCCGCTTCAAATGGTTAACGCATTTGAGAGCTCCCGATTTGAAACAGCTGGTTTGCCCTCAGGCAACCCTTCGCAAGGAGTGGGCCACCGTTAGCCGCGGCCAATAAGTGGCATTTTAGTAGCCATTACCGTGATGAACTGCACGTTTGAGTCCAGAGACAGGGAGGCCATGAATACAACGGATCGGGCCACGTCGGCCACGTCCATGGTGGGTTCAGGGGCAAAGGTACCGTTGGCCTGGGGCATGCCTTCGTTCATTTTGGAAGCCATGCCGGCGGCGGCATTGCCAATGTCAATCTGCCCGCAGGCAATGTCGTATTTGCGGCCATCGAGCGAAGCGGACTTGGTCAATCCAGTCACCGCGT
>JANMKJ010000214.1:0-2623 GCA_031371945.1 Rhodobiaceae bacterium | reverse complement strand
TCGCGCGCCGCCACGGGGTCACAACGGTGTTCAATCCAGCACCGGCTGCCAAAATCGATCCCGCGATCTATTCACTATGCGATTACGTGACGCCCAACGAGGCGGAGGTGGAAGCGATTACCGGCATCAAGGTTCATTCAGTTGATGATGCAAGACGTGCTGGCGATGTGGTTTTGAAACTGGGTACCAAGACGGCGCTGATCACGCTGGGCGCGCAAGGTGTTCTCCTCCATGCGAAGGATCAGTCGGTGCACGTGCCGAGTTACAAGGTGAAGGTGGTTGAAACCACGGGTGCGGGTGACGCGTTCAATGGTGCCTTTGCGGTGGCGTTGGGCGAAGGCAAGTCGCCGCTCGAAGCCGCAAAGTTCGGCTGCGCTACGGCGGCGCTGTCGGTCACTAAGGCAGGAACTGCGCCGTCAATGCCGACGCGGGCTGAGATTGAGGCGATGCTGGCGGGTTCGAAATAATTCGTTCTTTCGTCATCCCCGCGCAGGCGGGGGTCCAACCCGGCGATAAACAAGTTGGGTTCCCGCCTTCGCGGGAATGACGGACTCGTTGGGACCTATCCCCCCGGTATCCTTGGCAGCAGGTATATTTCCGCGTCACTTGGCAGAACCGTGTCCCAGGTGTCCCGATAGATTTTTCCGTCGATTGAAACGGCAACGCCGCGCTTCAGGTGGGGTTCAAAACCCGGATACTCATCGCCCAGCTTCTTGAACAGTTCGCGGATGTTCCTGGCTTCAACAAAAACCGAGGGCGCCCCGCCGACAATCGGCCTGAGCGCCCCCCATAGGTGTACTTCAACCATCAGTGCTTCTTGAGAGCGTCAATCGCCTTCAGGACGCGAGGTGGCGACATGGGTATGTGGGTCATGCGAACGCCTGCGGCATTCGACATGGCATTGGCAACCGCAGCCAAAGGCGGCACGATTGAGGTTTCACCGACACCGCGCACGCCATAGGGGTGGTTGGGGTTGGGAATTTCCAAAATCTGCGTGTCAATGAACGGAAGATCGGAGCATACCGGAATGCGGTAGTCGAGGAAGCCTGCATTCTGCAGGCGGCCATCCTTGCCGTAGATATACTCTTCATTGAGGGCCCAGCCGATGCCCTGGGCGGCACCACCCTGGTACTGGCCTTCCACGTAGGTGGGATGGATGGCTTTGCCTGCGTCCTGGATCACAGTGTAGCGCTTGACGCGGGATGACCCGGTTTCGGGATCGACTTCAATGTCGCAGATGTGGGTGGCGAAAGACACGCCAGCACCATCCGCCACCAGTTCATTATGGCCGGCAATCGGTCCGCCGGTAGTGCCAGCCGCTGCAGCAATTTCCTTCATCGACAATGGTGGGAAGTTGCCGGCGTTGGCACCGGCCGGTTTGGCATGGCCATCTTCCCAGACTACGGCATCTTCGGGAATATCCCACATCTTGGCGGCTCGCTTGCACAATTCCTTGATGGCATTGCGTGCGGCAGCGACAGTTGCCAGGCCGGTGGAGAACGTACCGCGGCTACCGTCGGTCATGTCATTGTGACCAAGCGACGATGTATCTGCGATGACGACGCGTACCTGCTCATAGGATACGCCCAGTTCTTCTGCGGCCATGAGGCCGATGGAGGAGCGGGAACCGCCTACGTCGATGGTGCCCACGGCCACGGTGACTGAGCCATCAGGTGTCACATTGATATCAGCGCAAGTCTGGCCACCAAAGTTGAACCAGAAGCCACAGGCCATGCCGCGCCCCTGGTTCTTGCCAAGGGGTGCTTTCATATGTGGATGGTGCTTGGCAGCTTCCAGCGTGGCACCGATGCCGATGGGACCGAACACGGGCCCGTAGGACGACTTGGTGCCCTCCCTCGCAGCGTTCTTGATGCGGAAGTCAATGACATCCATGCCAATCTTGTGGGCGAGTTCATCAATGACACTTTCCACGGCAAAGGCTGCCATTGGTGCCGAAGGGGCCCGGTAGGCAGCGGTTTTTGGCCGATTGACAATGACTTCGATGCTGTCGCTCTTGACGTTCTTGAGATCATAGCAGGCGAAGGCCGTCATCGCGCCAAATTCAGCCCAAGTGGCTGGAAATGCACCGCCGTGGTAGCGAAGAACGCCGTGAGCGGCAGTAATCGTACCATCCTTCTTTGCACCGATTTTCATGTCGATGGAGGTTGAGCTTGTAGGCCCTGAACAGCGGAACACCTCTTCACGCGACATCGTGAGCTTTACCGGGCGATTGGCCTTGCGTGACAATGCAAGCGCCAAGGGTTCGGTCCAGATGTGGGTTTTTCCGCCAAAGCCGCCACCGATTTCAGAGGCGGTGACGCGCAGCCGCGAAATATCCATGCCGAGCAGTGCAGCACATTGGTTGCGGTAGACGAAATGTCCCTGGGTGCACACCCAAAGCTCGCCCTGGCCGTCGGGACTGACATTTGCAACGCACGCATGGGGTTCGATGTAACCCTGATGGGTCTGTTCGGTCTTGAAGCTGCGTTCGACGATGAAATCTGCATCCTTGAAGCCTTGCTCAATATCACCGTGGCCAAAAGTTGCGCGCTTGTTGTTGTTTGAAGGCTTGGTAGGCTTGGGCTCCACGCCTTCCGTGAATACATCGCTGTGGATGACAGGA
>JANMKJ010000176.1:0-4612 GCA_031371945.1 Rhodobiaceae bacterium | reverse complement strand
GAATTGCGCTAACAATGATTGCGGCGCCGCAGGCGGGAACGACGTCTCTACCTTTAACACCTGTGGCTCAACGTCGGCGGGCATGGCCTGCGGACTGGACGCTTGGTCAACCGGTTCACTCTGAACCTCAACGGTTCCGCGAAGCTCTGGACGAGTCCCATTGACGGGTTCCTCCCTCTGTATCACGGGAGCCTTCATCAGGAACTGCGGCTTCGGCAGTGCCTCCTTGTCACCGTCGTTATCGGACAAAGTCGCAAGTTTGGCAGGGGTTTTCTTCGCTTCAAAATTTCCTGACGCGATTTTGTCCATCAAAGAGATAAGCGTTCCAGCCAAAGGTTGGGCTGAACTTTCAGCCCGAACCGGCAACGGATTTTCTGCGGGGGCCGCAGTCATCTCAGGCTTTTTCACTTCACCCTGTTCAATCATTATGGCGCTATTTTCCTGAGGTTCAGGCAACTGTGGAATGGGCGCCAACGGGACATTTGTGAGACCCGCTCCAGTGTCTGGATGTAACTCAGGTTTCGTGGGCTTGTTCTCGGCCGCGTCAAGCCGCTCAACAGACTTCTGCTGTTCGCCCCGTGGCCGCACCGGCATTTGCATGAACACCGCCAGCTTTTGCATATAACTGACCGCTTCGTCTGGCACATCGGCGACATCAATGTTTTGCTGGGGCTGATCCGCCTCGACATCACTGTCGAACTCAACGGCCGCCTCTTCTTCCAGTGCACCAAATGTTGGCACTGTATCGACAGGCTTCTTTGTTTTAATTTCATCCAGCATGTCGGGGAAGGCATTTGCACCTTTGACCATATGTCGGCCATGGCCCATGCGAGAGCGCGCCGGAGTGAGGTCAAGTGGCGAAGACATTTCGGCCTCAGATGCAAGGTTTACTTTGGTCAAGGTTTCTCTCCTAATTGACTTTTGCAGGGGTCGTATCTGCAAGTGCACTCTGGGCCCTGGACAGAAGTTTCACATAATCCTCCGTTTCGCCCATGCTGCGTTCTTCGGGTGTCAGCGTTCCAATCGCCTGTTCCCTGGTAATGTCGGGTTGCTTCATGATCTGTTCTGCGAGGCTCAAGGCTTTGTCGAGGAGAGCCCCGTCCGCCCCGTCAAGCACCTTCCGATCAATGGCCAGCATTTCCTGCTTGCCCAACTCAGTCTGGTTTTCCGCAATTCGGGCTGCCGCGACATACAGATTTGCCCGCACCATGTCGAAACTTCCGGCACGGGCCATTTCGTGGGCTCGGCCAGCGCAGGCCTTTGCCAGCTCGAATCTCCCCCGATTGATCGCAACCCGCGCGATGTTGAGCAGGAATCTCCGGTGTTCAAGCGGGCTGAGGTCGCCCAATACCACATCCAGGTTTGAACTGGATCCGCCTTTGATCAGGTAATCCACCTCAAGCAGGCTGGTGATGAAATTGTCTTCAAACTCCTGCCGATAGATCGAACTGGGAAATCTCCGGACATAGAGTGAGGCGCAGGTTTCCAATTGGCCTATGTCTGACGATTTTCCGGAGAAATTGATGCAGCGTCGCAGTGCTGCTTCCTCCACGAGGGTGCCAGGCATCAACCCTCGCGCAATGGACAAAAGTTTGAGTGCAGCTTTCAGGTCCTGGGCTGAGGTCAGGATGGCTTTCACCAACGCCACCCGTCCGCCCAGATTGGCTGGAAGCTGCGCAGGGTTTACCGCTTCCAAAAACTTGGTGGCATTTATCTTGTCGCCCCGCGTGTAGGCCAATGCGCCGTCCAGCAGGTTCTTGGTTTCCGCGTCGATCTTGAGCGATGCCAACCGTCGTTCGGCGGCATCCGGGTTTCCGCCAATGAAGAGATAAACCGCGATGGCCCTCAAGTTCTTCGGAATGAGAATATCCGCCTTCTGGGCGTTTTTGAGATCTGCCTCGACCTGTGTTGTAAGCTTGGCCTGTAGTTCCGCAGCTGTCGGGTCGCCAAAGGCCGTGGCATCCTGCAAGGCTTCAAGTGTACGTATGGAATTGCGAAACTGCAGGGGGCTGTTGGCCCAGGCGGCAGGCACGGCAAGTGCGAATACCCCAATGAGGACCAGTACACATGCACGCACGTTCATGGCTCATCAACTTTGAGTAAAAGTTCTATGCGCCGGTTCTCTGCCGATTCAGGCTTGGCCGGATTCTTCAGGTTGCGGTCGGCATATCCTTCAATGCGTTCGACACTATTCTCGTCGATCCCGGCCCGGATCAGCATGTAGTAGGCCATTTGGGCCCGCGCTGTCGAAAGGCGCCAGTTGTCGTAGTCGCGGTTCTTGAAGCGCCGCGAGTCCGTGTGCCCCCTGATGACGATCCTGCCGTCATAAGTCTTCAACGTCGCCGCCACCTTTTCCATCAGCACAACGAGTTCCGGTTTTGGTTCGGCGGAACCCACGGCAAACATATCGAAATTCAGGCTATCCGTCAGGCTGAGCAGCACGCCTTCCCGCGTGAGCTTCACTTCAAGAATGGGATTGTCGTCAGGATTGAACTGCTTCAGGCTCTGGATGAGTTGCTTGCGAATGGCCATCGCAATCTTCGCATTTGACTTTTCGGCTCTGGCATCACTGGACTTTTCGGGATCTGCAACGGCCGCTTGCGGCTTGCCTGTCTCAGTTTTAGCAGCTGCAGGCGGTGGCACCGGAGTGGCGACCTTGGCAGTTTCAATTTTTGCAGGTTCAGTGGCGGGTGGCTCAGGTTTTTTTACTTCAACGACTGGCGCTTCGGTAACCTTCTCAATGGGTGCGGCCGGTTCTGCGAGTTCTGGTATCGCCTGCCACGCCAACGGATCGAAGGGATCGCGGAAGGCCGATCCGCCCCTGTGGCCAGGTTCAGCAATTTCAACAATGGCAAGGCCCTTTTCCGAATGTCCAGGAGGTGCTCCGCGCACGGCTTGTCCCGCCAGCTGGGCCAGCACCCCATAAGGGTTCTTGAACAGCTGCTCTTCCTTCATTTTCGCCTGTTGTGCCTGCTTTTCCGTCGGAACATCTTCGGCTTTGTCCTCACCGTCGTTCTTGCCCTCTGGACCTTCAATGACAGGTGATTTCTCCTTGAGTTTGTCCGAAGGCGTCGTCTTGGTGGGTTCGTTCAGGCCCTTTTTGGATGTCGTTGTGTCGGTAA
The DNA here is from genome assembly GCA_031371945.1 of Rhodobiaceae bacterium. GTDB lineage: Bacteria > Pseudomonadota > Alphaproteobacteria > Rhizobiales > Aestuariivirgaceae > Aestuariivirga. Next base: position 1,490 of record JANMKJ010000176.1, on the reverse strand, counting down.
GTTTTACCGGATTGAAATAGCTGGCAACTTGCGCCTTGGTCTTCTCATTGGCGGCGTTGATCAGCCACATGACGAGGAAGAAGGCCATCATCGCCGTAACGAAATCCGCATAGGCAATTTTCCATGCGCCTCCGTGATGCCCATGGTCACCACGCGATTTGCGGCGAATGATGATTATCTCATTGTGAAGGGGTGCCGCCTCATCACTCATGTGGTTTCACCATGAAGTGCGTCAGTCCAGCTTTTGATTCTCGTGGTGACGGTAAATTCCCTGCTCCGGGCACGAAGCTCTACGCCCGCTGCCGGCTCACAGACGATCTCAAATTTCTGCGCACCCAACGCATTCTTCACCGTTGTGATCAGGTCTTCGGGTCCCGAGAGGCACAGCGCACCCTTGAAATCGTCCTGCAGAGCTTGCTTCAGGACATCCATGAATGCGGCAATCGCGGCCTGCGGAACAAGCTTGTCAACGAACGGCAGCATCACATCGTGCAGCGATTGTGTGATGCGCTGTTCCAGTCCGGCCACAGCCTCGCCAACGAGAGCGGCCAGATCATGACCCACTTCATCTGCCCAAGCCGTCCGGGCCATCTCAAGTTCCGCCTTGAAACGCTGCTCCAGGGCTTCCGTTCTTGCAGCAAGTTCAAGCCGGAATTCCTCCGCGCTGTTTGCCAGGGCCAGGGACTGTAGCGAACTCGCACGTGCCGCATCCTCTCCTGTCGAAGCCAGCGCTTCCTGCCGGTCGTCGTGCCCACCGTTTCCCATGCTATGGTACGGCGAAAAGCTGGTCAGCTCTGGCAGAAATGAGTGGAGATTGCTCATGCAGCACTCTTTTTAGGTTCAGCCAGCCACTTCTTCAGTATCTTTGCCGCACGCTCACTATCGCGATTGATGATTTCCTCAAGTTTCTGCTGCACCAGGTTGTCACCAGCAGCTATCGATTCCGGTGCCTGCGATACAAGACCGTTGGACGGCAACCCCAGCGGCGCTGCCGCAAGTGGCAGGCGGGGATCACTCGCCGGGAACGCGTTCATCATCGACATGTTGTCCAGCTGTGGTTGCTGTGGCTTGGCTTCCAATATCATCCGGAGGGCTGGTTTCAATCCCATGAGCAACACCAGGAGAATGGCGCCCAGTAGAGCAAACGCATTGATGAACGTGCCAAGGTTATGCATCAGCACTTCCATGATTCCGGCACTGGGTATGGCTTCAAGCGGTGTATCGGCCGAGATGAACTCTTCCGTGGTGATCTTTATCTTGTCACCACGTTTTTCATTGATGCCGCTCGCCGATGCGACCAGCGATTGGAGTTCCGAAAGTTTCGCAGAGATCTGTTCAGGCGTTGGGGTGCCGCCCAATGCCTTGGCAATCTGCAGTTTGTTAACAATGACAGCGACAGACAGGTTCTCAACGTTGTAGCCTTCGCTGGTCGTAGCCACCGATTTCGAATTAATCTCATAGTTGGTCAGTTCTTCGCGCTTGTCGTTCTT
>JANMKJ010000149.1:0-9648 GCA_031371945.1 Rhodobiaceae bacterium | reverse complement strand
ACACGTGGTGTTCACTTTCAATTCCTCACGCAGGCGCCGCACCAGGCGGAATACCTGCTGGCCCGCCGTACCCATGGCACCAATCGGCATCACCAGGGGATCAACCACAATGTCATGGCTCTTGATGCCGAAGTCGGCGGCACGTTCCACAATCTTCTTGGCCACGAGGAAACGCACGTCCGGGTCTTCCGAAATACCTGTCTCGTCGTTGGAGATGGCAACCACCGGCACATTGTATTTGGCAATGAGCGGCAAAATGGCTTCCAGCTTTTCTTCTTCACCCGTGACCGAGTTGACCAGCGGCCGCCCCTTGGCGGTTTCGAGGCCAACCTTGAGCGCCGACGTGACGGAGGAATCGATGCACAGCGGCACGTCAACCAGCGACTGCACGATCTCCAGCGTTTGCTTCATCAGCGGCGGTTCGGTCTCGTTGGGGTTGACGGCGGTCACACCTGCATTGATGTCAAGGATGTGGGCGCCGGCTGCGAGTTGCGCCAGCGCATCCTTGATTACCGTTTCAAAATTGCCGGCCTGCATTTCAGCCGCCAGTTTTTTCCGGCCGGTGGGATTGATGCGCTCGCCTATGACCGTAAAGGGCCGGTCAAAACCAATGATATGGGTGCGCGTGGCCGAAGATACGATCGTGTGGGTCATGACGAGAGTTTGCCTCCATTGGCAATGAGCAGTTTGATGCGGTCCTGATCATAGGTTGATTCGAGTTCCGCTTTGGCTTTTTCAACTTCGGCACTCAGGTCGTCGCCCACCGGAATGGGCTCGGCGCGGCGCCAGTCGGCGAGGTAGGAATCTGTGTCCGTTGCACCGCCGCGCATGGCCGCCATGTCGATGGCCTCCATGAAGCGGTTGTCCAGCATGCGCTTTTCTTCCCTGCGGCCAAGTTTGACGGAAACTGCCGAAGGAATGTCGCGCCAGTAGGTGATGATGAGATTAGCCATGGTGAAGCCTTATGCACGGGTTCGAAACCGGCATGTAGCCCAAAAACGACACAGCGGGAAGGGCAATCGGCCTATGTTTTTGGCGGCCAGCTTTCCGTGTCGTGGTCCGGGTGCTGGCGGTTCGTCTGGCTGATGATGGCGTAGCGCTCGGGCGTATCACCCACGCCATTGTCGCCGTCGCCGGTCACCGTCCCGGGAAGGCTTGCCAGTGCGGCAAACCACGGTTCGCGGGCTTCCATGCCATACTGGAATTCCGGCTTGATTTCCGAATGCCGGTCCAGCGAGCCAATCGAAACTGAAATCCGGGGCTGCGCCAGGTGCTTGTAGATCAAGGGTGTGCCGCAATCGCGGCAGAAACCGCGGTCGGCATCAGCAGAGCTCCGGTACCAGGCAATCGTGCCGCGGGTAACGCGAAACAGGTCCGTATGGACGCCCGCGAAGGACCCAAAGAAATTGCCAAACTGCTTCTGGCACATGCGGCAATGGCAAATGCAGGGGTTGCTGGGTCGTTGCAGCAACTGGTAACGCACCGCCCCGCACTGGCACCCACCAGACCATTTCTTTTCTGCCATTCTTTTTCTCCCGTGAGTTATCCAACAGCGCCCGACTTGCGCAAAGTTTCAATTTGCTGCGCTGACAGTCCTAAAATGTCCGTCAAGACGGAGTAGGTCGCGTCGCCCAGTTTCGGTGGCGCCTTGTCATATTCCACCGGCGTTTCCGAAAAGCGGATGGGGTTGGCAACGCCCGGCACCTGCACGCCGTCGTCCCGCGTCAAGCCGATTTGCAATCCGCGCGCCAACACCTGTGGGTCGGCAAACATCTGGGCAATGGTGTTGATGGGGCCACATGGCACGCTGGCCGCCTCGAACGCATCAACCCACTGGGCCGTGGTGCGGGTTTTCATGGGAACGGCGAGCAGGGCGGTCAGTGCCACGCGGTTTTCGACCCGGGCCCGGTTGGTCTTGTAGTGTTCATCGTCTGCCAGGCCGCCCACGCCCATCAGGGTGCAGTATTCGCGGAACTGCCGGTCGTTGCCTACCGCCATGATGATATGGCCATCCGCCGTTTCGAAGGTTTGGTAGGGCACAATGTTCGGGTGGGCATTGCCAAGCCGTCCCGGAACCTTGCCGCCAACCAGATAGTTGGAGGCCTGGTTGGCAAGTACGGCCACCTGTGAATCAAGCAAGCCCAGATCAAGGAACTGGCCAACCCCGCTGCGCTCGCGGTGGAAGAGGGCGGCGGTGATCCCGATGACTGCGTGCAGGCCCGTGAAGATGTCGGCATAGGCAACACCACTCTTCATCGGCGGACCATCCGGTTCACCGGTGATGGACATGCTGCCCGCCATTCCCTGGATCATGAAGTCATAGCCCGCACGATTGGCGTAAGGCCCATCCTGGCCAAAGCCGGTGATGGAACAATAGATGAGCCTGGGGTTGATGCTGGCAAGGCTGTCATAGTCGAGGCCATATTTTTTAAGGCCACCGACCTTGAAGTTTTCAACCACCACATCGGATTTTGCGGCGAGCGCCCGGATAAGTTTTTGACCCTCGGCAGTGGCCATATCGATGCACACCGACTGCTTGCCGCGGTTGGCCGACAGGAAATAGGCGGCATCACCAGTGCTGCCATCGGCGTTCTTGATGAACGGCGGTCCCCAGCCCCGTGTGTCGTCACCTTCGCCGGGCTTTTCGATCTTGATGACCTCGGCACCGAAGTCGGCGAGCATCTGCGTGGCCCAGGGGCCTGCGAGAACCCGGGTGAGGTCGAGAACGCGAATATTTGCCAGGGGTCCATTCATGCCAATGCTTTCATCCCATGCCAAAGTTCGTCGTCGACGTTCACGCCGTCCCGGGCAGCATTTGCCAGCTTTTCACTATAGGGGTTCTTGCTGCGCTCCCCACCATAGGCGAACGCGGGGTCGATGGGGCAGCCGATGCCGACATTTTCCGTGATGGAAACCGGCACCAGATAAAGCCCATGGCGCACATTGCGCAAAAACATCCGGCCATTCTGTTTGACAAAAGTGGAGATGGCGGGTGCCAGGTACAGGCACGAGACATTGTGCAGATCCAGTCCGGCAGCGTCGGCCACCAGTGCCACGTCGCGCTGCTTGTCCTGCAGGGCTTCCAGTGCCAGTTTGAGTCCGGGATAACCGCAGGATTCAAGCCACAGGCAAGACCACGCCGCCAGGCCATGGTTAACAACGCCTTGCCGTTCGAAACATGCAGCAAGTTCTGCTTCGGCCTGGGACGGAAAAATGATCATGCGATGTTTCTAAGCGCCGGGTTGCGGATTTGCAAACCCTGCGGGTTAACCCATTAACAACGTGTATGGCCCCATTGTTGCAACATTAGCGTGTGACTATCACACCAAAATCCGGGGAACTTTACTATGCAGAAATCACCAATCACCGCGCCAGCTATGGGCAAGAACGAACGAGATGGAATTTGGCCACGCATTTTCACCGTGGCAAAGATTCTGTTTCTCGCCGCCCTCCTGGTTTTGACAAATTTCAGCTTCCTCTCCCGTGTCCAGTTGCTGACCGAACGGCACCAGTGGGGAACACTTATTCCCTTTTTGGCAATCTGGCTCGTGTCGGTTGTGGCCGTTTGCGCCATTGCTCTTCACCCGAAGTTAACCGTCCGCGCAATTTGGGGTGTCGTTGTTGCCGCCTCGACCGCAATTGCCTGGGGCTACCACAATGCCAGCCAGTCCCAGATCAACGTCTTTGACATGCTGGCGCTATGGAATGCGCGCCAGGATACGGTTCGCACAGCCGGCATGTACCATAATTCGGTGATCATGAGTTTGATCCTGTTTGCTGCCGGCTTCCTGGTCTTTGTGGCACCCGCACCCCGGTGGCGTGAACGCGCCCGCAAGTGGCTGAGGCCGGTGGCGGCGCTTCCCGCAATTCCTGTGTTGCTGATTGCAGGCGTCGTATGGATCAAGAATGGTAGCGGTTCCCAGTCACTCCCCAGCCAGTTTGCGCCGGTTTCGCTTGCTTCTCTCATGGGCATGAAGATCGCAACTGAAAAACCTGCGGTGAGGGGAAGTGTTGCCTTCCAGCCCCACAGGCCTGCCAACGCCACCAGCATTCTCTATCTTGTGGATGAAAGCATCAGGGCTGACTACATCGATTTCACCCCCGGCAACCCGTACACGCCCCACATGGCCGAACTTGCCGGCAAGTTCATCAATTTTGGCCCCGCTGCTTCCGGCGGCAACTGCAGCAATTATTCCAATGCCATCCTGCGCTACGGCGCGTCGCGCAAGGATCTCATCACCAGCGCAACAACCAACGCGACGCTTTTCCAGTATGCCAAGAAGGCGGGATTCAGGACCGTGTTCATCGATGGCCAGGCCGGAGCCATATCCGATGGCAGCCTGCTGCAGAATTTCATGACGATGGGCGATAAATCCGGCATCGACAACTTCTATGCGCTGCATGATGTGGAAAGTGACAAGGCCGACATCGAAGCCGGAAAGATTATTGCCACGGAACTGAAGGCAGGCGGGCCGGTTTTCCTGTATGTCAACAAGAACGGATCGCACTTTCCCTATGACAGGGCCTATCCCGCCAGCGAAACCAAGTTCCATCCGAGCATAGCCGAAGCGAAAGCCGACACGGTGTTGACGCGTATCGCGTCTTACCGCAATTCCATCGCCTGGTCGGTCGACAAGTTCATGCATAACCTCTTCATCGATGCGGATCTTTCCAACACCACCTTGTTTTATACCTCCGACCATGGCCAGGCGCTTGATCCGGCCAAGCTCACCCATTGCCAGGTCGAAGGGGCGGATCCGCGCCAGGGATTGGTGCCGTTGCTCGCCTACAGCAGCGATCCTATTGTTGCAGCAAGGCTCAGGACGGGTGCTGAACGCCTGCGCGGTCTGTCCAGCCATTTCCAGATTGCACCCACCCTTTATGAATTGATGGGCTACTCCAAAACTGACATCGCAACGCTTTACGATGAATCGCTGTTTGAAAGAACCGCCCGCGCACCCGCCTTCACCTCGGGTGACGTGTTTGGCATGTTTTCTTCGGAAATTCACTGGACCCCCATCGACCTGGGGGTCACCTATCTTGAACCCGCGGGCGCAGCAGTGTCTGCACGGCCCATGCAATACACACAGGAAAAGGGCTGAGCAAAACCCGGCCCATCCTGACCACCTTTTCCCTCCCGCTGGATAGGGGGCGCTAAAACGTCCACGCCAGCCGGGCGAAAACTTGACTCCACTTGGGCGGCGGCCATGGGGCAAGTGATCAACTTTGCAAGAACCCCATTGCCAGAGTGTCACGTCATTGTCATACTAAGCTGAAATTACAGGAGAAGCCGGACCAACCGGACGTCAGGATTTGAGGAATATTGGGGCATCCCGCCCTAACAGTCAGAGGACAGTCAGTATGAAAAAACTATCATCCACCCAGGAGCTTTTGAACGCAGCGAGCTTTTCTCGCCGCTCATTGCTCAAGGCAAGCGCGCTTACAGCCGTAGGCCTCGCGAGCCCATTGTTCGTGAAGAACGCATTTTCGTCATCAGGCGAGCTCAACTACATGGGCTGGGCCGGATACGACTACAAGCCATTCATCGAACCCTTTACCGCAGCTACTGGCATCAAGGTGAACTTCACCGAGCAGCCAGACAATGACACGATTTTTGCCCAGGCAAAACTTTCGCTCCAGACAGCTGCCTTCGATGTGATCGAACCAACCGTTGACCGCACGACGTCCTATGTTGAAAACGGCCTGGTGCAGCCTTGGGATACCACCAAGGTCGCCCTCGACAATTATCTGCCAGGCTTGGCCGATGGTCTTGCCGGCGAAATGGCAACGATCGATGGCAAGCGTTACTTCCTGCCAGGCGTGTGGGGCACCGAAGCCCTCGTCTACAACAAGGAACTGTTCCCGCTTGAATACGGCAAGGCCAGCTTGGCCGACCTCTGGGGTCCAAACCTCGAAGGCAAGGTTACAGTTCGTGCCCACTCCGCACTCGCAGCCCTTGGCCGCGTGATGGATGGCGAAGGCAAGCTGCCCAAGCCATTCATGGAAGGCTACAAGAACGATGATGCCATGAAGGAAATCTGGGATGTGATCCTGGCTGAAGCCGTCAAGCATAAGGCCAACATTGCCCAATTCTGGAAAGGCGAAAACGAAGCCCAGGCAGCGTTCCGCACCAACGGTTGCGTTCTCGGCCACTGCTGGGATTCAACCGGCTTCAACATGGGCAAGGAAGGTCCATACGGCTATATCGCTCCTAAGGAAGGCGCTTTTGCCTGGAACCAGGGCTATATGCTGATGATCAATGCCAAGAACACCGAGCAGGGCCATGAATGGGCCAAGTTCGTGCTCACGCCAGACGGTGCTGCAGCAATGGCCAAGGTCTATACCGCCAACCCGGTTGCCAAGGGCAGTGTTGAAAAGCTCGACCCAGCCGTTGCCGCCTTCTACCAGGCCGCCTTCCCAGGCGATGCTGGCAGCAAGTTGTGGTGGTGGCCAGTTCAGACCAGCTCATTCCTGAAGCTGCGCGCTGAATATGCTGACAAGTTTATTGCAGCTTAAATAACTCTCTGAAACGACGGGCGTAACGCCCGTCGTTTCTTCGTTCCATAGATTGGCACAAGCCAACGGGACCTGGCGGGGAAATAGGGGCAGATGAGCGAAGACGTAGAACTATCCCATGTGAACATGGATTTCGGCAAATTCCGCGCCGTCAACAACGTTGACGTGACGATCAAGGCCGGTGAATTTTTTTCATTTCTCGGTCCATCGGGCTGCGGCAAGACCACGATCCTGCGGTTGATTTCAGGATTCATGGATCCAACCGGCGGTGCGGTGCGCATTGGCGGCAAGGACATGATCGGCATTGGACCGAATGCGCGGCCAACCGCCCTGATATTCCAGAATCTCGCTCTGTTTCCCCTGATGCCCATCTGGGAGAACATTGCTTTTGGCCTTGAGGTGCGTGGTGTCGACAAGGTCACCCGCCGCGCCAGGGCGGAAGAACTCCTGAAGCTGGTGGATCTCCATGATTCAGCCGACAAGAAGGTAAGCCAGTTGTCCGGTGGCCAGAAACAGCGCGTGGCCATTGCCCGCGCACTCGCAGTTGAACCCAAGGTCATGCTGCTCGACGAGCCGTTGTCCGCCCTCGATCTGAAGCTGCGCCAGCACATGCGCGCCGAATTGCGTGCCATTCAGAAGCGCACGGGCGTCACCTTCATTTACATCACCCATGACCAGGGCGAAGCGCTTGCCATGTCAGACCGTGTCGGCGTCATGTCGCAAGGTGTGTTGCAGCAGGTCGGAACCCCCATGGAAATCTACAACACCCCGGCCAATGGTTTCGTCGCGTCCTTCGTCGGTGAAAACAACATTTTCTCCGGCACGGTAAAGTCGGTGAAGGCTGGCGAGGCAACGTTTGAAACCCCGTCTGGCAAGTTCCTGACGCGCCTTGGCCCCGGCATTAAAGTGGGAGACACGGCAAAGATCTACATTCGTCCCGAACACACGTTCCTGCAAAAGGCAGCGTCGGCCAAAGCCAACAGCGTGCCCGTGGAAGTGACGGAGATGGCGTTTGAAGGCAATTTCGTGAACCTGTTCGTGAGGGACGCCAAGGGCACCACCCACATGGTGCAGGCGCAGAATGATCCCAATGCGCCACCACCGGGCCGGGGTTCCAAAGTGCACATGACATTTGCCCCCGAGAACGCCGTTGTTCTTGCCGATGCCGCCCGGCAAAGCAGTCACTAGGGTAGGGGAACCGGCACATGGGCGAACTCTACCGCAGATACGGAAAACCAATCAGCTACCTGATGGTGTTGCTTACGGCGTTCTGGTTGCTGGCTCTCGTCGTCATTCCAAACATCGTGTTGTTTGAATTCTCCTTCAAGCCGTACCTGCCGGTGGATCAACTGGGCGGCCCGCGCGATGTGTATTCGCTCGACAATTATCTCACCTTCGTCAACAGCCCCATTCACGTCAAAATCTTTTTCCTCACGGTTCTCTATAGCAGCGTCGTCACATTGCTGTGCCTGGCGATGAGCTATCCCCTGGCTTATTACCTTGCCAAGGTGATCCGGCCCGCCAATGCACCCACTATTTTCCTTCTGCTACTCATTCCCTTGTGGGTCAGCGAAATCCTCCGCTCATTTGCGTGGTTCATCATTCTGTCGTTCCAGGGTCCGCTGAATGCGCTGCTGCTGGGAACGGGCATCATTGAAAAACCCATCCGCTGGATTTCAGGCTTTAACGGCGTCATCATCGGCCTGATCTACTCCTACCTGCTGTTCATGCTGTTCCCGGTTTACAATGCCATATCATCACTCGATTCCAACCAGATCGAAGCCTCGCAGGACTTGGGCGCTCCGCTGTGGCGCACCCATTGGCGCGTCGTCATTCCCCACGCCAAGCCCGGCATCGCGTCGGGCTGCGTCATGGTGTTCATGCTGTCTGCAGGCTCGGTGATCGTGCCCACAACTTTAGCCGCACCAAACTCCCGCTGGTTTACGGAAATCATCCAGCAGTGGATGTTTGAGGGGCTGGATTGGAACGTGGGCTCGGCCTACGCCTTCCTGCTGCTGGTGCTCTGCATTATCTTCGTCAGCCTTGTCATGCGGGTGCTCAACGTGCGCCTCGTAGATATCGCAAAGTGAGGGCAGGGACATGACCTCAAAATCATTTGGCGCCTTCGCAATCCGCGCCTACCTCGTCATCTTCCTGCTGTTCATGCTGCTGCCACTCGTCATCATGGGTGGTGCCGCCCTGAACGACACGCGCTTTCCCTCCATCTACCCCTGGATGGGTTTGACCGATCGCTGGTTCATTGACCTGTGGAACGACGATCGCATGTGGTCGTCCGCCCTCAACACCGTGTTCGTGGCGCTGGCTGTCGTCGCCATCGCCGTTCCCATCGGCACGGCGGCGGCAATTCTGATCAACAGCGTTGAAGCCAAGACGCGCTCATTCCTTTACGGTTTCATGGTGGCCCCCATTCTCACGCCGGGTGCCGTCATCGGCATATCCACGCTGCTGTTCTGGAACAAGTTCAATGTGCCTGCAGGCCTCCACCTCTCCGTCCTCGGCCAGGTGTCGTTCATTGCGGCCTATGTCATGCTGTTGGTACTGGCACGGCTGCAGAGTTTTGACGGGGGGCTCGAAGAAGCAGCCCTCGATCTTGGGGCCAACCACGGACAGGTGATGCGCCGCATCCTGCTGCCGCATCTCTACCCGGCCATCGCCGCCGGAGCCATGATCGCGTTTTTCCAGTCAGTGGAAAACTTCAACGTCACACTTTTCACCCGCGGCAATTCCAATACGCTCACCGTTTATGTGGGCTCGAAGATCCGCTCCGGCATCACACCCACCATAAATGCGCTGGCGCTCATCCTCATCGTACTCACGGTCATTGCCGCCATCGTCTATGAAATCCTGCGCCGCCGCGAAGAATCCCGCCAAAGGATATTGGACGAGGAAGCGGCCCAAAGCGAAGCCCTTTAAGCGACTAAACCCATGAAAATCAAAAGCCTCGAGACTTTCTGTAATCAGGCCGTAGGCTTTGTGCGTGTCACGACCGACGAAGGTGCCCAGGGCTGGGGCCAGGTCTCAACCTACAACGCCGATATCACCTGCGATATTTTCCACCGTCAGGTCGCCCGTTGGGCCTTAGGGGCCGATGCCCTAGATATTGACGCCCTC
>JANMKJ010000141.1:0-1699 GCA_031371945.1 Rhodobiaceae bacterium | reverse complement strand
ATGCTGGTGCGCGACGGCGTGGAATTGGCGGGAAGCCCTGCCGCCTCGAACCAGATGGGCCACCAGATATCGTTGCGATCAATCAGGACGTGGTTCAGAATTTGCTCTGGCGTTTCCGGGCGGCCCTCGCGGGCGATGTAATGGGGACTGCAGACTGGCGTAAAATTCTGGCCAAGGAGTTCGTGGGAGATCAGGCCAGCCCACTGGCCTTTTCCGGAGCGAATGACCACATCAACGTTTTCGGCATCAAGATCTACATTGTTGGCCGAGATATCAAGACGCACAGCGAGTTCCGGGTGCTTCAACTGGAACTTTCCCAAGCGGGGGGCAAGCCAGTTGCCAGCGATGGTTTGCATGGTCGATATGACCAGCACCGCGTTACTGTCGTCCCTCAAATTTTTGAAGCACTGCACCAGATCGCCCAAAGCCCGGCGCACCATGGGAGCAGCAGCTTCCCCTTTTTCGGTCAGGGCGACACCGCGGGCCAATCTCGCAAAGAGGGGTGAGCCTACGAAACGCTCAAGCACATTGATTTGATAGCTTACGGCGGATTGGGTCATGTTTAATTCGCCAGCTGCCCGCGTAAAGCTGCCGTGGCGAACCACGGCATCAAAGACCCTTACGGCATGCAGTGGTGGGACTTCCGTCATGTCAACAGGTATAAGTAGATTTGATGGATTTGTCCATAAAACACGTTTGTTTATGATTAAAAACAGAGTGATAGTGGGTTAACTTTTAATCCGGCATCAATCCAGCAGGTAGATCATGACTCTGTTTTTAAACCGTTTAGCGCCGTTCCTGGTGAATTTCCTCGGCCAATTCGGTGGGAACGACCATCGACAGTATCTCGATCTAAATGGTTTAAGCTCACGCGATCTGGCCGATTTGAACTTGCCACCAGACCTGAAAGTGACGTTGATGGCCCATCGGGAAGTCGAAAGGATTCGCCGCGGGATGTGAGGCATGGCTGATTGGTCGCCAACGGACTATCTGAAATTCGCCAACGAGCGGTCACGCCCGGCGCGTGATTTGCTGGCCCAGGTGCCATTGTCTGCACCGAAGCTGATCTATGATCTGGGCTGTGGTCCCGGCAATTCCACCATGCTGCTGGACCAGGCTTTCCCCGATGCCGAGATTACGGGCGTTGATAATTCGCCCGCCATGCTCACGGAAGCGCGGCGTATTTTGCCCAAGCGGACTTTCATACACGCCGACCTGAATAGTTGGATGCCGACCAGCGCCGCCAACCTGTTGTTTTCCAATGCCACGTTCCAATGGATACCGTACCACGCTGAAGTCCTGCTGCGCATGCTGAAAGTCTTGCGATCCGGCTCAGTCGTTGCGTTGCAAATGCCGGATAACATGAATGAACCTAGCCACGCGCTGATGCGCGAGACCGCTGCTGATGGTCCGTGGACGGATAAATTGCGTGGGGCCTCCACGGCGCGTTCGAGCCTAATGGAACCGCGCGGTTACTACGACCTGCTGAAACCTCACTGCTCAAAGTTGGATATTTGGCACACGGTCTACAATCACGCGCTGGATGGCGCACAGGGGATTGTTGATCTCGTGTCATCCACCGGGTTGCGACCATTCCTTGCTCCCCTTGATGACGACGAGAGGGCAGCTTTCTTACTCGCCTACCAAAAGCGGTTGGGTGAGGTGTATCAGCCCATGATGAATGGCAAGGTTTTCCTGC
>JANMKJ010000103.1:0-7636 GCA_031371945.1 Rhodobiaceae bacterium | reverse complement strand
GGTGTTCTCTATGAACAAGGCCCGCTCGATGCAGCGTGGGATATGGTGAAGGACTGGACGGCTGCCGAGCGGCAGGCTCTACGTGATGCGGTTCCGCGCGAAGGGCTGAAGGCAATAATCCGTGGACGGACGGTTCAGGATATTGCCCGTGACATGCTCAGGCTTTCGCGTTCCGGTTTGGAAGCCCGCAATAAGCAGGGTTGCAAAGGTAAGTCAGAAAGCGCATTTTTGGATGTTTTGGATGAAACCGTGGCCACAGGCAAAACAGCTGCTGAAAACCTGCTGGACCTTTATAACGGTGCCTGGAAGGGCAATATCGAGCGCGTTTTTCGCGACTTTGCCTATTGACATTATAGAGCTTAATTCCTATCTACGATTCTTGAAACGTAACGGAGGCAAACGATGTTTGAAGGCCCAAGTATTTTTGTAATCGCGGTAGTCGTCCTTGTCGTATTCTTCCTTCTGCGGGCCATCCGCATGGTGCCGCAAGGCTACAATTACACCGTTGAAAGATTTGGTCGCTATGTGCGAACGCTGGGTCCGGGCCTTGGTATCATCACCCCCTTTATTGACCGTATTGGCGCAAAAATGAACATGATGGAACAGGTCATCCAGGTGCCATCCCAGGAAGTCATCACCAAGGATAACGCCATGGTCACAGTGGATGGAGTGGCTTTTTATCAAGTGATGAACGCGCCAAAAGCCACCTATGAAGTCACCAACCTCGATAATGCAATCATCAACATGGTGATGACCAACATCCGCACCGTCATGGGCTCGATGGAGCTCGACAGCCTCCTCTCACAGCGCGACGACATCAACCACAAGCTTTTGGGCGTGGTTGACCAGGCCACCAATCCGTGGGGCGTGAAGATGACCCGCATTGAAATCAAGGACATCAATCCGCCGCGTGACCTCATCGATTCGATGGGGCGCCAGATGAAGGCTGAGCGTGAGAAGCGCGCCTCCATTCTCGAAGCGGAAGGCATGCGCCAGGCCGCCATCCTGAAAGCCGAAGGTGAAAAGCAATCCGTGGTGCTGCAGGCCGAAGGCCGCAAGGAAGCAGCCTTCAAGGATGCCGAGGCCCGCGAACGTTCCGCCGAGGCTGAAGCCAAGGCAACGGAAATGGTGAGTGTGGCCATTGCCAACGGCAACGTGCAGGCCATCAACTACTTCGTCGCCAACAATTACATCAAGGCGCTGGAAGCACTGGCCCAGTCGCCCAACCAGAAAATCCTGATGCTGCCGCTCGATGCCTCTTCCATTCTTGGCTCCATTGGTGGCATTGCCGAAATTGCGCGCGAGGCCTTTGGTGGCGGGTCCACCGAGACACCCAGGCGCAAGCCGGCCTCGCCGCTGCCCAGTATTGGCCAGAAACCTTAAAACGGAGCATCTCAAATGCATGATCTGCTTCCCATGATTGGCAACTGGTTCTGGTGGATCGCAGCGGCCGTCCTGCTGCTGGTTGAATTGCTGGCACCCGGCATTTTCCTCATGTGGCTTGGCCTTGCCGCCGCAACCGTTGGCCTCATCACCTCTGTTCTCCCGCTGCCATGGCAAGGCGAAGCCCTGCTGTTTGCCGCTCTCGCGGTGGCCTATGTCTATGTGGGCAGGCCCTGGTATGCGGGTGCCAGGCATGCCAAGACCGACCAACCCAACCTCAACCAGCGCATCAATGCATTTGTCGGCAAGACCTACGTGCTTGAAGAGCCCATCATCAATGGCCAGGGCAAGCTCAACATCGACGGCAGCCGCTGGGACCTGCTCGGCCCGGACCTTGCGAAGGGCTCAAAGGTGCATGTGACCGCTGTCGACGGCATGAAGCTTCGCGTGAAGGAAGGGTAGGGCATCACGATTTGTCATCGCCGGATTTAGTCCGGCGTCACATGGTGCAATTCGCCTGCGGCCTGAACATGCGGAAAAAGCGGGTCGCCGCAACACGTGCGGGGATGACACAAGGTGAAATGAATAAGGCTAACCCCTTACGTCACCCCAATGCGCAAAAGATCATGCACGTGGATAAGCCCTGTCGGCGCACCCGTCTTATCGATCACGAAAATGCAGGTGATGCTGGCCGCATTGAGGATTTCCAGGGCTTCGCTCGTCAAGGCATCGGGGTCAATGGTCTTGGGCGATCTGGTCATCACATCGGCCACCCGGAGCGACAGGAGATCGCTGCTCATGTGGCGGCGCAGATCGCCATCCGTGAGAATGCCAACCAGCCTGCCGCCTTCCACCACTCCCAGGCAGCCGCAGGCCTTTTCAGTCATGATCACCAGGGCGTCCGACATTTTTGCATCCGGTGATGACAGCGGCAACGCATCGCCCTTGCGCATGACCTGGCCTACGTGCTTGAGCTGAGCACCGAGTTTTCCGCCGGGATGAAATTCCTGGAAATGCTTGGCGGTAAATCCCTTGTCTTCGAGCAGGGCGATGGCCAGCGCATCACCCAGCGCCAACTGCAGCAGCGTGGACGTGGTGGGCGCCAAACCGTTGGGACAGGCCTCAGGCGCTGGCGGCAACAGCAGCACAACATCGGCCGTTTGCCCGAGCGTGCTGTCGGCACGGGCCGTAATGGCAATCAGCGGCACGGCAAAGCGCTGGGTGTAATTCAGGATGGCGCGAAGCTCGGCCGATTCCCCCGAGTTTGAAATCATGATCACCACATCCTGTGTCGTGATCATGCCAAGGTCGCCGTGGCCCGCCTCGGCAGGATGCACAAACATCGCTGGCGTGCCGGTGGACGAAAGTGTTGACGCAATCTTGCGCCCGATGTGGCCGCTCTTACCCATGCCGGACACAATGACCCTGCCTTTCGACGTGGCGATCATGTCGACAGCCTGGGCAATGCGCTCGCCAAGCTCCCCACCCAGAGAGGCGATGAGTTCGTGCAGGCCCCGCGCCTCGGTCTCGAGTGCGCGCGTGGCCGAATTCAGTCGTGAAAGCTTGCTGTTGTCATGCATGGGGCGGAAACTAAGCCTTTGAAGATGAAATGGAAAGGGTGGCGGGGTCGGATCGTAAACGTTGAAAGATTTAAACGCGTCTTAACATCAGCACAATATCATTTGCTTAAACTAGTTTGTGGATTTCATGGCACTGTTACTCTCAGATATAAATGATCTCAGACAGAAAATCAGAAATCCAATTCACGTCGGGAGTTTGCCTTACGCAATTGCAAAAAAGCTGGACCTCAAAAATTCCAATGTTTATTTGTCATTGGACTCGTACAATCACATTAAGAAAAAGCATGCGGATATTTCTGATTTTGATCTGTTGTTGTTCCCCTTCATAATTCAGCATGGATTGCTAGCAGTAGAGGTTCGGAAACCTACAATTATTATGTGCTCCTACTTGGAACCGCATATCGGCAAAAGATATATAGCTTCACTGAAAATCGCGGCGAACAAAACTGAAGTTTGGGCCTTGAGTTTGTACCGGGCAAGGTCGCGCCAAACCAAAGTTATTCTGAAGCGTGCCACAATGATTAAGTCACATGATTAGACATGAAAAAAGCACCTCTTAGGCGAGAGGTGCTTTTTCCGATTACATGGAAGGGGCCTGCCACTAAAACCCCTTAGAATACTCCCGCGCGCCAAAATTTCGTTTTGCGGTGTCACGGCAGGCAGATTATTACCGTGTCTCCATGTAATAGCTACTCTGATTCATATTCGTTCTCGTGTCAAATAAGTCCTCTCTAAAAGATGTGGACTATTTGTCTCTCCCATCAGAACGCATCGTGAATAAGACAGTTCCCACCGAACGGGTTAATTCGAATAAATAGTGGAATTGATGAGTTGTTTTCCAAAATTTGACGACTTCTGCCACTCCGGTCCTTACATCGTAGGGGCATGTAGATCGCGTCAACCCGCTATTAACCATAAAATAGCTAAAGCTGTAAGCCTATGGAGTGCTAACGCGTGTCGGTGGGTTCAAGGCTTTTGTCTGTGTGTTGGGTGGCGGGCCTGTGTGGCGCTGCGGGCCCGGTGCTGGCCCAGGACGCAAGCCAGCTGCGCCCCACTGTCAATGACGATGCGGCAACCGCTGAACCAGCACCGCCAAGTGTTCCTCAACTCACAATCTCCCCTGAAGCAGAACCCCTGCCGCCGCCAGAACGCCGGACCATTGAGGATCCCTATGCTGCACATGGCATTGGCCTTGGTGGCATCAGGCTCTATCCCTCGATTGGCATTTCCGGCGTCTATACCAGCAATGTCAAAGCCGCGAGCAGCGGTGCACAGCCGGCCGCAGGCCTCGAGCTGAAACCCGGCCTGCGCTTTGCCAGCGACTGGTCGCGCCACGCCTGGGAAGGCGAGGCCAGCGGAGATTTTGCCACCTATCTCAAGAAGGGCACGTCAGATTCTGCGGGCATTGATGTGAACAGCAGGTTCAGGCTCGATATCCGCCACTTCACGAGGGCGGAATTTGAGGCAAGCTACGGCCTCTCACAAACGGGACCCGAAGACAACGAGGTGCCAAGCACCGCCGTTGGAAACCGCACCGAGCATACGATTGCGGCCGGTGCTGCCCTCATCCACGACTTTGGCGCCATCGAAGGCCGTGGCCGGGTCGGCCTCGAACGGCAAATATACGAGGACGTGAAATTGTCAGGCGGCGGGCGCGAAGACAATGCCGACCGCAATACCTATACCCCCTCCCTTGGCCTGCGCGTAACCTATACCGAACCCCCCGCCCTCAAGCCATTTGTGGACGTGACCTATGCCCCGCGCTTTCATGACAACAGGCTGGACCGCAATGGCCTGGAGCGTGATTCACAAGGGCTTGCCACCAGCCTGGGCGTTTCCCTCGACCGTGGCCCCCTCTGGAGCGGCGAAGCGGCAATTGTCTATACGCTGCGCGACTACAAGGATGCCGCCCTGGATAGCAATTCCGCCCTTGGCATCAATGGCAACCTCACCTGGAGACCCACGGATTTGACATCGGCCGTTCTCACCCTGGCCACGGATTTGAATGAAACGTCGTCAGCCACGTCGTCGGGATCTGTTACCTATTCTGCGCGGTTCGATGTCACCCATGCCTTGCGTGACAACATCACACTGCTCGCAGGCGCAGGTGTTTCCCTGGATGAGGAGTCCGGAAGCACCGACAAGACCATCACGTCAAAGCTCGGGCTTGAATGGCAGCTCAATCCGGAATGGGCCTGGACTGCGAGCTATGACGGCACCTGGTTTGATGCGGCATCATCCGGTGATGACTACAATGAACAGCGCATCACAACCGGAATAGTCATTCGCCGCTGACGCCTGAGGCATCAAGCCCTGTCGCTGGCCTTCAGCTGCTCGATGATGGCGGCCATTCCCGGATTTGATGTCCAGCTCACGTGCCCGCCGTGGTCACCCACGATCTTTTCCAGCACCAGCCGGAAGCCTGCACCCAGATCCTCTCGCTCCAGCGCATAGGCCATGTTGGCCGCCAGAAATCCCAGCTTGTCGCCGCAGTCATAGGTGGTTCCCTTGTACACCAGGCCGTGGAAGGGTTGGGTCGCCATCAGGCGGATCATGGCGTCGGTGATCTGGATTTCACCGCCGGCACCCGGTTCCTGCGATGATATCTCGTTGAAAATCTGCGGCTGCAGGATATAGCGGCCTGAAATGATGAGGTTGGATGGCGCTTCGCCTGGCTTTGGCTTTTCAATCATCGCATCAATGCTGAAGCCGTTGCCCTGCCAGTTGCTGGCACCCACCACGCCCTAGCGGTGCACCTGGTCGGGAGCCACCTCTTCAACCGCCCCGACATTGCCACCGCCGCGCTGCTGGTAGGTTTCAATCATCTGGGCAAGGCATCCGGGCCTTGCATGCATCACCATGTCCGGCAGCAACACCGCAAATGGTTCATCTCCCACGATGTTGCGCGCACACCAGATGGCATGGCCGAGGCCGAGCGGTTCCTGCTGGCGGGTGAAACTGGTTTGCCCCGCGGCAGGCAGGTCCTGTTCCAGGATATCAAGCTCAACTGACTTGCCGCGCCGGCGCAGCGTGGCTTCCAGTTCATACTGCTTGTCGAAATGATCTTCGATGACGCCCTTGTTGCGGCCCGTTACAAAGATGAAATGCTCAATGCCGGCCTCGCGGGCTTCGTCAACCGCGATCTGGATGAGGGGCCGATCCACAACCGTCAGCATTTCCTTGGGCATGGCCTTGGTGGCGGGCAAGAACCGCGTTCCAAGCCCGGCAACCGGAAAGATTGCTTTCTTTATGGGGCGTTGCATGAATTCATACTCTCTTAACTAACAATCGATGCAAATTCGAGGGCCTGCTACAATTGTTATAAAATCCCAACTATTATTGACCATGACAAGATTGATATGGCGTTAAGGAAAGTTTTACGATGACAGTGCTGGTAACAGGTGGTGCAGGCTACATTGGCAGCCATATGGTGCTCGCACTTGTCGATGCGGGCGAAGACGTGGTTGTTATTGACAATCTCTCCACCGGTTTTGCCTGGGCCCTGGCACCCCAGGCCAAACTCATCGAAGGCGATATCGGCGATGCCGAGTTTCTGAACCGTGTCATGGCCACCCACCGCTTTGATGCGGTGGTGCATTTTGCCGGCTCCATCGTCGTGCCGGATTCGGTCACCGATCCCCTCGGCTACTATCTCAACAACACGGTGAAGTCCCGCACACTGATGGACTGCGCCGTCAAGGCCAAAATCCCGCGCTTCATTTTTTCCTCAACCGCTGCCGTCTATGGCAACCCCGTGACACTGCCGGTGTATGAGACCGATGCCCCGGCACCGATTTCGCCCTACGGCACCTCAAAACTGATGACCGAATGGATGCTGCGCGATGCCCATGTGGCTTACGGGTTGAACTACATTGCACTGCGCTATTTCAATGTGGCAGGGGCTGATCCCAAGGGCCGCTCCGGCCAGTCAACACCACGCGCCACTCACTTGATCAAGGTGGCCTGCCAGACCGCCCTGGGCCAGCGCCGGTCGATGGACGTGTTCGGCACCGACTATGCGACCCCCGATGGCACATGCCTGCGCGACTACATCCACATCAGCGACCTGATTGCCGCCCACATGGATGCACTCGCCCATTTGCGCCGCGGTGGTGAAAGCGGCATTTTCAACTGCGGCTATGGCAAGGGCTATTCCGTGCTCGAGGTCATCCGCGCCGTTGAAAAGGCCCATGGCGGCCCGGTCAACGCCAATCTCGTGCCACGTCGCGCCGGTGATCCCGCAGCCATTGTGGCCGGGGCCGACCGGGTGCGCGACATCCTCGGCTGGACCCCCCAATACGAGGACCTCGACACCATCGTTTCGTCAGCCCTGGCGTGGGAAAAACACCTTATCCGGCGCAACGCGGCTTGAGTTCCCGGGGCGGCCCGATTGAGGCCGCATTTGTTCGCTTTCCTCCCACGCTGTAAGCTGTAACGGGCGATACCTTGCGAATCGCCGCGGGGCAACGAGGACAGGCCAAAATGCTGAAAAGACTTTTTATCTCATTGCTGATTGCTGTGCCGCTGCTGGCCAGCGAAGCCAGAGCCGATGCAAAATTTGAAGCCTTCATCCAAACCCTGTGGCCACGGGTGAAAGCCGCCGGCATTTCCCGTGAGCTCTTCGATGCGGCCTTTTCCGGGGTGACCGACCCTGATGCCGCCGTCCTCAAGCT